>JAFMIS010000019.1 GCA_017853915.1 bacterium | reverse complement strand
GTAACGATACTATATCGATCGTAGCCCGTAATTCCGCGGCCTGTATAGCGATTGATAACGTTCGGTGGCCTTTGACTCAGTACTCGCTTGAGGTGGGGAGTCGCGGGGTGAGTAATGAATCGTTAGGAGGAATAGTGCGTGTTGAGGTGCACGAAGGAATCGTAGCGCTCTGCCATCAGCGATGAGAGAGTTTGAGAGGCGGTTATGGTGAGACTCTTTGGCCCTGACCTGCGTTAGCCGCGCGTTGCGGGGACTGAAGAGGGATGCAGTACTTTTGACGTGACGCCCGGATGCATTCCTCGACGAAATCCTTTCCAGGGGCGGGATACAGCAGGTCGAGCGTACGACCAGAGAATGGGCTTTGGACCTGTCCGTTGATGCTCATGCGGAGGTAAAACTCGCGGATGGCAAGGTTAATAAGATCTCCATCCCCGAAGGATGGGGCGAATTCGGCCGCGACGGCGGCGGCATCCTCGGCGCCGACCCGGAATGATAGAAAGTTCGCGACGTTTCCGAATATTGTCTTTCGAATAGATGTTGGAAGTTGCGAGAGAAACTGATTAGCGAACGTCAGACTTAAATTGTATTTACGCGCCTCACTCAAAATCTCCCCGAATGACTCCGTCGCGAAGTTCTGAAACTCATCGACATAGAGGTAAAAGTCCTGTCTATCCTGGGCGGGAATATCAGCCCGGGACATGGCCGCCTCATAAATCTTCCATACGAGCAACGAGCCCAAGAGTGTCGCGTTGTCTGATCCAAGAACTCCTTTGGAGACCTTCAACAGGACGATCTTTTGGTTGTCCATGAGGTCACGGAAGTTAAAAAGGTTAGTGTCTTGCCCTAAAATATGACGCACCGATTCCGTAGCCAGAAGTTCATCAAGGCGATTAAGAAGGCGAGAAATAGGACCCTCTTCAAAGTCCTTGCGTCGCGCGACGAATTCCCGTAGCCAAAAACGCTTCACAGACTCATCTCGCGCTTGACGCACCACTTCCCCGCGAAATCTCTCATCAGCAAGCATTCTGCGCAGGGAGACGAGGTTGCACCCCGGCATACTGAGAAGTCCGAGCACGGCATAGCGAAGAACGTGATCCATGCGCTCGGACCAATCGGCGCCAAAGACTCGTTTGAACGAGTCGAGAAAGCTCATCGCCACTCGTAGTTTTAATTCAGGCCGCACCGGGTCCATGGGGTTAAAGCTTGGCGCGAAACCCTTGTGAGACGGATCGAAAAGGACCACGTCGTTAATGCGATGCTGCGGAATTAAGCGCAAAATATCGTCAACAAGATCTCCGTGCGGGTCAAGAACGGCACATCCGAAGCCGCGCTCAATGTCGTCCTTAATCAGAAGCTGAAGAAGGCATGACTTTCCGCTTCCAGATTTTCCGAGGACATATAAATGTCTGCGGCGATCGAATCGTTTGATTCCAAACGGCACCTCGTGGTCTCGGTAGTTCGTGAGGGCAAACGTGCCAATGCTGCCGTCGCGAGAAGGTGCTGGTAGCTCGGGAGGCGCTGGAGCACGCTTGGAAAGGACCTGAGCTGTATTCTGTATCTCGCCTAAGGTTGGCGGATGGTAGAGGGTGGTCACTTCCCACGAGGACAGACGGAACGGCTTGATAAAACGACGCTCTCGGACATTCGCGATGGCATTCCTTCCCGTTTCGACGCGACCTACCATGAAACGATTCTGATCGATCGAATTAAATGCCGAGAAGCCCTGGTAGAATCTATCAACGTGCCCTTTCAGGCGCTCAATAGCCTCCCGGTGTCGCTGAGGCTGGCCCTTGAGCTTCTCATCTGTAAAAGCGGTGACGCGGATATTGGTCCAGAATAAGTGAGAGTTGCACTTCGAAAGGATCAATTCCTTGCTTTTTACGGGAAGGTCCTTTTTGAACCAGTTCTGTGGACGGAATATGCTGCGAAATTTTTCGCGAGAGCGACTGCGCCGAAGAGCGAAATGACTCCACGCGTCATCCCGAATGGGGCGGGAGATGAATTGAACGAGAAACTTATCTCCCTCAGGGATCTGTTGCAAGGGCATCAGGATTGGAATGAGAGAGTCGGTTGTAAATTCCCGATAATCCTTGAAGGGATAGATGTCCGGCAGGGTCAAACGAAAATCGGCGCTTACCACCCCGTCACTCTGTTGTAACTGCTCAGTGTAGTCGTCGATGTCTAGAATTTGGCTATTACCCATCCACGAGTAGACCCCGGTGGATAGTATGTCGATCATTTCATCTGAGCCTGCCATGCAGAAGTAGACGGTCTTACCTGTCGAGTACATCTCAAGCGAGAAGGGCTCCCAGACGCTCTCGGCAAGTTCATCCAGCTGGTGGAGAAAATATTTGACGTTATAGAGTTCCCACTTTGTGACGTAGATCGCGTTTGCCGCTCCATCGGCTCCCTTCGGAATATGAATGCAAACGACTCTCATGGCTGACTAACGTACACGCTTCAGGTACTACCCCTCTAACCAAGGGCTGATCGGATAGAGCGCTCGAGGCCCAGAATTGTGGTATCTGTAGGACCCTGCACTGCTCCATGATTATAGAATGAGATCGTGGGCTAATCCAATCAGGAGTGTTAGTAGCAGGCCCGCACCTCAATAAAATAGCGAGTAGAACCAATGACATAGCGCTTACCCATCAATAAGTTCTCGCCCATTTTCAGGCGCTAACGACGATGAGCGCAGGTTGAGGCTGTGTATCGCGTGCTCGGGCTTGAGTACATCACCCGATGGCCAGCATGCGCTGCAAAGCACCCCGCGCTCGATCGGCTATATCAGCAGGGACTTCAATTTTCTGCTCATTTGCCCGCAGCGCATGGAGCGTATCCTCAAGTGTTATCTCATTCATGTGAGGGCAGCGGATGCTGCAGAGACGAAGAACATCTTTGTTTGGATTTTCCGCGATGATGTTGTCCGCCATGCTGCATTCGGTCAGCAGAAGAAAATGAGGAGCGTGAGATTCCCTTACAAAGCTCACCATGCGTGAGGTGCTCTGAGAAAAATCAGAGGCAGCTACGACATCAGGCGGACATTCAGGATGCGCGAGAACGGCGACACCAGGGAACTGCTTTCTGATCTGCACGACATCGTCGACGGAGAAACGCTCATGTACTTCGCATGCGCCTCTCCATCCAATTATAATTTTTCCAGCAGGTAGCTCGTCCTGAGGTCCGGGATAGACGATGGTTCGGCCGGTCTCGTGAGCCACGTTCGCTGCTAAGAACTGATCTGGCAAGAATATAACTTTATCGCATGAAAGAGACTCAACTACCCGACTAGCATTGCCTGAGGTGCATATGATGTCCGATTCGGCTTTTACATCGGCGTACGTGTTGATGTACGAGATTACGGGAACTCCTGGATACCGGGTCTTGAGCGCGCGGACATCCGCGGCAGAAATGCTTGAGGCCAGTGAACATCCAGCCACTTTTGCTGGTAACAGGACTGTCTTTGAGGGATTTAGGATCTTTGCCGTCTCAGCCATAAACCGAACGCCACAGAAGATGATCGGGTCTTGGTGAGTTTCCGCCGCTTTGCGCGATAGCTCAAGCGAATCTCCAACAATGTCAGGAACGGTATGATATAGCGCCGGCTCCATGTAGTTATGGCCGAGGATCAGAGCCCCACGCTCCTTTTTTAGTCGATTGATCTCGTATACAAGCTCCGCCTTAATTCGGAGCTCGACATCTGGCACAACTTTCGCAAGCTTGGCCTGCATCTGTATGTATGTTTCTTGGACGGTATTGGCTTGGATACTCATGTGAGCATGGTATCCCTCACGTCGCTTGAAGTAAAAGGGTATATTGCCGTGTCAATCCCGCCATGAGCGGAGGAGGCTGGCTGCCCGATCCTTAAGGGTTGATACAGGAACAGGTTCTCCTTTTCCATACCGCTGAAGCTCAATGTCATCGAGCAGGGTGATAGCGGAGAGGCGCGTGGCGGGATCGGTGATATGAGCTCTCACAGACGCGCGTAACTCATCCCAGGTGGATGAAGCGCTGATGTGCGGAATGCGTTCAGAGAGGGATTGTCGGATGAACGCTTCCATTCCGGAGAGATCGCGGACAGAGGTCAGCTGACTAATCGAGCCGCGGCGCGACTGAGAGCCTTGTCTGGTATAGAGGAACACCGCGATTAAGCCAAGGACGGCCAGAGTACCTGAAAAAATTAGCAGTGCCATCTGGATGCTGACTACCTCAAGCGCCCTCTTGAATATTGATTTATCCTTGTATTCAAGGTCGGGGCCAAATATCGGAGGCGTGGGGGTGAATTGCGGCCTTGTGCCAACGCCTGAACTATCGGAGCTGACACTGCGAGGGGAGGTGTTGGTACTTCCCGATAATGGCGCCCCAGTGACGAGCACGGTAACTTCAGGCGCCGCGGTTAGCCGATAGGTAGCTGCATCCGGATCAAAATACACCAGAGCTCCACCTGAGATCCTGAGTGTGCCCGGCGACAAAGGAATCGCCGTGTAGGTAAAAGTTTTTTCCGTAACAAGCTTACCGCCTTGAATCTTGCGCTTCGTAAGAGGTGGTCCGTCATACAGTTTTACCCCCGGGGGGGCTGACAGGGAGAGCTCCTTAAGCGGATTGAGGTTTCCCTCGCTCGTCACGACAATCGAGATGGTTTTGCTTTCACCGGTAGCGATTGGAGTATCAGAAAAATTGGTACTAAGGCTTGTGGCGCCGACAAGGGGTGCGTGCTTAGAAAGCTTTGAGAGCTCGGGAGGCAGAGGTGGCAGTGGTTTGATCGTGAGGGAGAGAGGTTCCGACTGCAGAGCTATGTCTCGTAGTCGGCGGGGTTGTAGCAGGGAATCAAAAAAATCCTGGTTGAAGGGATCGAGTAAGGTGTCCCATGGTGAGGGCCCCTGAACAAGCATTTTAGCTTTGACACGGCGCGCGGGAATCGTCACCTCACCTGAGCGCAGACCGAAGAGAGCCTTATCGATCTCGAGAGTTGAGTACTCTTTCCCTTTGATTACTTTCTGAGAGGCGTTGCTATCAGAGATCGTCTCCTGCCAGAATCCCTCGGTCGCCTCATTGTCCATCTCTACGCCCTGCACATTAACGCGTGCGTACAGCGTCACAGAGTGCACAATTTGCTGTCCGACGAAAGCGGTGAGGGGATAGGCGCTCTGGCGAAGAAATACCTGTTCCGAACCGGGAGGGTCGCTCGCGGCTTTAGTGGTGTCCGAGATTGAGACTGCTATTGGCTGAGCTGAGAGTAGCTGTTGCCCAATCATCACGTGAGACTCAGGAGTGTAGAGGGTGCCCGACCGATTTGGTACAAGCTGGTACACAAATGACTGCTGAGTTCGCACCTGGCCGTTTATTACGGACACTGACGTCTTGGGGCCAAGGAACTGCGCGTTGAAATCGCCCCCTGTCTTGAGTTGAGGAGTCGCTCGTTGCTGCGTGCCGTCAATTGTGATGGTAAATAAAAAAAGATCGTCAACTTGACCCGACGTCGGAGAGATCTCGGCCCGTATCGATGGTTGAGGCTGAGCCCAGGAATTCGGGGCATCCAAGTAGAGTGTCAGAAGGGCACTGAATACCGAAGTTAATACGAGTAGAGCTTGCTTCATGCTTCCTTTACGTCTATCCCGACTCGGCTGGCCCGAACAAGGCTCGGCTGATGAGGAGGGCTGCTCATTACTTTACTTACCATGTTTGTCCGCCTCCGTTAGGTTTGCCCTTAAATTTTCGCACGAGCAAGGGCGAATCGGGCAATGAGTCTAACCACGCGTCAACTTCCGCTAGGGGAGACTCCGGCGCTGCTGATGGGGCTTCCTGTGGAACCAAGGGATCGGGTTCGGGAGAGGGCTCCTGAGCTTCCTTGAGCCGATCCATGGAGCCTGCGGAGGAGGGTGAGGGAGGTGGGGTTTGGTCGCTTGAGTTGTTGCCCTCCGTGTAATTTTGAGGGGAAGCCTGAGGAGAGGGAGCTGCCGTTGATGAGTCGGCGGTTGCTTGAGGAGACTGCGCTGGAGATGCTTGAGGTGAAGATTCTGGTTGTGCGGGCTCACTACTTTCCGACGTTGACTCTGGTGAGGGATGCGCTTGTTCCTGGTCGGATTCGGCTGGCGACGGAGAGCTAGCTGCTGTAGGTGAAGTCTCTGGAGTGGGAGTTGGGCTTGGTGTCGGAGTAGGTGGGTTGTTGCGCTGCTCTTCCCTTAGAGCGCGCGCCACTTGAAGATTGTGAGTCGCGAGAGGATCGTCTGGTTTTACATCGAGCGCCCGCTCGTATGCGTCGATAGCGTCTTGCAAGCGACCCATCGCCAGGAGCGCGTTAGCTTCGTTATATGTATTCTCAAAATATTCCCGCCCCTCCGTAGACTCGTTTGCCAGCTGATGGAAGATCTCTTGGCTTTCGCTTGCCTGCCCCAATTTAAAAAGAGAACTGGCGAGGCCTTGTCGTAGCGCGCGATTTGAGGGATCGCCCTTCAGTTCCTTAGAAAAAGCCTCCGCGGCTTCCTTATACTCGCCTCGTTCATAGAGGTGGAAGGGGGTTGTGCCACGGCCTGAGAGGGATGTTAGAGGCGATGGATCGCACAGCACCGAGGAGGGGAACAGAAAGGCAACAAGAATGAGTGCTACGATACTCGCGCCCCTAAGCCACGCGAAGATGACCGCGAGGGTAAGCGCGATCGCGGCAAGCCATGATCCAAATTCTCGGAAGCTCTGGACGGTTCTAACATCAGATCGTGCGCGCAATGACAGCGCATCGATCCTCGATATTGCGAGGATATCGCTGTCGTCAATGGTAGCGCGGTGGTACGAGCCGCCTGACACCTCAGCTACCTCCTTCAATGGGGCCTCTTGGAGTTTCGTGATAACAGTTCGGCCATCCCTGTCCCGCACAACTGAACCATTAGGAAACGTGATCGTGCTCCCAGTTGGCGTTCCGAGGCCTACGACGTCAATGCGGACTCCCTTCGATCGGATCTCTGTCACGATAGGGCTTTGACCTAAAAGATTATCCTCGCCATCGGATAACAGAATGACGCGCGATGATGACGTGTCAGTGGGGGAAAAAGACGACACGGCGAGAGTCAGGCCGGCACGTAGATTTGAGCCGACGCTGGAGACTAGCTCTGGAGAGAGTATCTCAATAAACTGCTTCACAACCGCGAAGTCACTGGTGAGAGGGCAGATTGTATAAGCATCCCCGGCGAAGACGGTGATGCCAAGCCGTGCCACGGCCTTCTGCGCGGTAAATTCTGACACTAAATCTTTTAGCTTTCGTTTTGCTACCTCCATCCGTGATGGCGGTAGGTCGTCGGCCAGCATGCTGAGGCTAACATCAACGAGGAGGATAACATCGGTACCAGAGCTCTTAACCGAGAGGGTCTCAGCTCCCCAGTACGGCCGCAGGAGGGAAAGGGAGAGGAGAATCACGATGGCCCCAACACACATGGATCTCACTGAGTCCGTGGGGGCAGAGAGGCCAAGGGTAATCATGGCTCGACGCGAGATGCGGTTGCCTCTGATCGCAATGATGCCGATTATCACAAGCACGAGCGCGAGCGTGGCAGCCAGCGGTTCCCGAATACCAAAATCTCCCGCGAGCCAGTTCATGGAATCCTCCGCAGAACGGTCGCGCTCAACGTGATAGCGGCGAGCAGGGCAATTAAAGCTACTAACGAGAAGGGCGGGAATAGTTCCTCAACGAGGGACCGTTCGCGGTCCTGCCCCTCAGTTTCCGCGAGCTTGTCGATCTGGCGATACACATCCTGGAGGCCCTCAAGGCTTGTCGCGTTAAAATACACTCCACCAGTCAATTGAGCGACCTGCCTGAGCGTAGTCTCATCGAAATCCGCTATCTGGCCAGGGCCGGCAAAGATTCCACCAAGCGGCAGATTGCCGAGAGGCGCCTGTCCGCTACCGATACCGATGGTATGAACTTGTACACCCAAGTCTTTGGCGACCTCGGCCGCTCTGAGCGGTGTGATTTGGCCCGCCGTGTTAACTCCGTCGGTAATCAAAATAATCGCCTTGGAGGACCCGTCCACGTTGCGAAGCCGTTTAAGAGCAAGTCCGAGTCCGTCGCCGATGGCGGTGCCATCCCCGGCCATGCGAGGTTGAAGGGCCTGAACGAGGCGTTCGACTAAACTGGTATCAGACGTCAGTGGGCTTTGCAGGTAGGAAGTATTACCGAAAACCACTAAACCGATTCTATCATGATGTCTCGATTTCACATATTCAGCGACCACCGTTTTCACCCCCTCCATGCGCGAGGTTCTTCCCATAGATGTGGGGAAATCCTCCGCTGACATGCTGTTAGAGGTGTCGATCACGAACATAATATTTCGACTCTTTCGAGGTTGTTCAATCGTCGTGACTACCTGAGGTCGAGCGGCCGCTAGGGTTAGACTGATGATGCACACTACCTCAAGGCCCAAGAAAACGGGACCTCGCAGTCGTAGTCGAAGTGAACGTGGTAAGGTTCGCAGGAAGCTGGCGCTAGGAAAGGCGATCGCGGAGGGCTTTCCGCCTCGGCGCAGGAGTCTGGCGGCGAGGTAGAGAATCGGTAACGCGAAGGCGATGGGAAAAGAAAAGGTCACGGCGCGGAGCGCCTCCCACGGTGGATCGACAGGGAGTTCGCGAGGTCGCTTATTGCTTGGGCGAGCTGATTCTCCTCTGACGAAGACATCGGAGCGTATGCGAGATCCTCTACGACGGCGAGGGCCCTCATAAGGGCCGGTGTTGAGCCTTTCTGGTTTGAATGCGAGGAGGTGCGCTCTCTCAGTTCAGCCGCGGTTAATCCTGTAATGTCGACACCGAGTTGGTGAGAGGCTATTCGGCGGGCGAGGCGTGATATCCGTTCAAGTTCGATGGGTTGTTTTACAAGCTCTCGCGCCAGTTCTTCGGATAGCCCCGTGATGATTGAGTCGAGCGAGTTTCTCGCAGCCCGCGCTCGGATCAGGATCCACGCAAGGCTAGCCAAGAAACACACTGTGAGGAGGCTCCAGGTGAGAGCTGATGGTATCCAGGTCCCTGGCGGCGGGGGGATAATGTCATAGGGAGTGGGAATCGGCGTTGGCATGTTACCTCGAAACTTTCTTTACCCGCTCCCGCATAAGCTGGACGAGTGGGGTTGCCGCATGATCTTGAATAACGAGATGAGTGGCTCCGTGGTCCTGGGCGATCTGTCGCACTGACTCTCGCGAGCGCGTTAGCGCTTGCTTCCACGCGGCAACCACTGAGCGGTTGGAGGTGTCGACGGCTACGATCTCTCCGCTTTCGGCGTCTTGGAATGTTACTAATCCGGCAGAGGGAATTGCTGTTTCCGAGGGTTGTGTCTGAACCAAAATGACGTCGTGCCGAGCGCAGAGTTTGCCAAGCGTGGCACTAAAGTCAGGGCACATGAAGTCTGATAGCACGAAGACAATGCTCGTCTTGCGAGTGGTTAAAAAGAGGTGTTGGAGGGCTTGATTGAGGTCGGTTGTGGTGCAGTGAGGCGGTTCAGTGAGAAGCGCGGATAATATTCTGCTAAAGCGTTTGGGGCCCGATTTTGGTGGCAGAAGAAGACCCGGCGAGTCGGAAAAGAGATGGAGTCCGAGTAGATCGTTACCGTGCTGCGTGAGCGCTCCGATAAGAGAACAGAACTCAAGTGCTTTGGTGAATGCGCCAGTGCCCACTCCCGCCCGCATCGATGAGCTGACATCGACAGCTAGCATGACTCGCAGCTGGCGATCCTCTTCGTATGATTTTACGAATGCCTTGCCGGCGCGAGCGGTCGCTTTCCAATGAATGTGTTTGACATCATCACCTGGCTGGTATTCGCGGAGATCAGAGTAGAGTAGACCTGTTCCTCGAAACGCAGAGCGATACTGGCCGAGTAGATCTCCAGTGACAAGTCGTCGCGATCGAAGTTGGAGTCTCTTGAGCTCGGTTGGAAGATTAACTGAGTACGATGACATGCGTCTCGCTCTCCACGCTCGATGTTACTTACGGGACCGTGACTGAGGAGAGAAGCACTCGAATAATCTCATCGCTATCGATTCCACGAGCCTCAGCCTCGAAAGTCACGAGAATTCGGTGACGAAGCACATCAGGGGCGATCTCTTTCACATCGTCGGGGGTCACAAAGGTCTTGCCTTTCAGAAAAGCCAATGCGCGGGAGCACACCTTGAGCGCGATGCTGGCCCGGGGCGAGGCTCCCCACTCAATCATGCCCTTTACTCCATACGAATCTGGCGCGCGTGTCGCGTGTATAAGAGACACGATGTAACGGTCTATTTTAGGGTCTGTGTATACCTCCTGTACCTGATGGCGGAGCCCAACGAGGTCTTTGATCGGTAGTATCTTCGCAAGCGAGGGTTGTGCCGCGCGTTCGCGAGCAGCTAAATCAACGATCTCGACCTCCTCATCAAAGGATGGGTAGGTCAGTCGAACTTTCATCAAGAATCGATCAACTTGCGCCTCGGGAAGAGCATAGGTGCCCTCCTGTTCAATCGGGTTCTGAGTGGCAAGTACCAAGAAGGGATCCGGCAACTTAAATGTTTGCTCGCCGATAGTGACTTCGCGCTCCTGCATCGCCTGGAGGAGGGCTGACTGCACCTTGGCCGGGGCTCGGTTAATTTCGTCCGCAAGAAGAAGGTTTGTAAAGACTGGTCCTTGGCGGATTACAAAATCCCCTGTTTGTGGGCGATACACCTCAGTACCGATGACATCCGAGGGTAGAATATCGGGTGTGAACTGAATCCGGTTCATCTGAGCCTCGAGCACCTGAGTGAGCGCAAGCAAGGTGCGGGTCTTTGCGAGCCCGGGGACTCCTTCTAAAAGGATGTGGCCATCCGCGAGGAGCGCAATGAGCAATCGATCGAGGAGTCGATCTTGCCCGACGATATGACGATGAAGCTCGCGTTTGATGTTTTGAAAGATCTCGGATGCGGGTGTGTTCACGGGTGACTCCATACTTCGCGCGCATCGCGGCGGTCTCCACATTAGTGAGTGGAGGGCTCAGACGACATGGGCGCTCTAACACAATTCTAGCCGAGTCTAGCGAGTTTGCTGGGGCCATAAAAGGCATTGTCTGAGTTGTTGTTTTGGGTGAAAGTATTGGGGGTAGGAACAGTGGTTTGGTGTTGCAACTGACATAGATTGAGATTAGGCCATGGGGATAAAAATAAATGAGCCGATCGGCCCCGCGGGGTTCGGTCCAATGTTCTGTCGTGCCGCCCTCGGTGGATACTTTCTACTGGCTGGGCTGAGTAAGCTTCACATTCTTGCCGCTTTTGTCGCACAGGTAAAATCCTTTGGAGTGCTACCGGATAATGTGTCCTCGCTCTACGGAGTGCTGTTGCCCTACCTTGAGATCTTCATCGGCGGCTGCCTCCTGCTAGGATTATGGACCACTATGGTGGGATTGATGGCCGGATGTCTTTTAGTGTCTTTTGTATGCGCCTTCGGACTCTTTCCTGAGTCGGCTGATATCTTCAACAAGGATATCGTCCTGCTGGGGGCCGTGCTGTGTCTGCTCTACACCGGGCCAGGTAAGTATAGTTTGGATAACGTACGAAGGCCGCCAGCAGCAGCATAGTCTTATCCCGCGTTCGCCTCGACGATCGACCAAGAGGATGTTATGTGGCGGCCGGTCTGGCCGTCGAGAGGCTTCTTTATTATTTGCCTGCTCTGGGCCACTATGAGGGTATGGCTCGCAGGAGGATCTCTATCTCAACAGCAATAAGGCAACGCGTTCCGCGGGGCGCGCGGGTTCTCGTCGCCGTTTCTGGTGGGCGAGACTCGATGGTCCTGTTGCATGCCATGCTCGCCGAGCGACGATTGCTAAAACTCGAGGTTGAGGTGTCGCATATTGATCACGGGCTGCGAACGGATAGTGCTCGTGACGCTGAATTCGTCTCGGAGATGTGCAAAGTATGGAATGTGCCGTGCCATGTGCGTCGATTGCCCGAGAAGCCTGAGGGTGAAAATACTGAAGCTTGGGGGCGAACGCTTCGTTATCGACACTTTGCTCAAATCCTCTCGGAGCGGAATCTTGATCTGCTGGTCACCGCGCATACCGCGAACGATGTCGCTGAGACTCTTTTGATGCGGCTTTTGGCTAACAAAGAGTTGAACACTATTGAGGAGGAGGATCCCGTTCGACGTTGCGTGAGACCTCTGCTGGATATATCCCGGGAGCACATCGACCAGTACGTGGAAGAACACGCGCTTTCGTATCGAGAGGATTCCTCAAATGCTGATTGCTCGTTTGTGCGAAACCGAATCCGACAGAGGGTGCTGCCCCTCCTTATAGAGGCATTTGATCCATCGATGGTTTGGATCCTAGCGGAGCAGGCGCAGTCGATTGCTCAGGACTGCGAGGCTCTGCAAAATCTGGCGCACGAGGTGGCCAGCCGGATTGGCCCCTTTCGCGAGGGCGACCCGCAATGGGTGCGAGGTCTCCGTGAGGCCCTACATGGGTTGGATCATGCTGTGCGGTGGAGAGTGGTCCAGTACCTTTGGACGCCTGTATTAGGTTTCACAGTGGGGCGCGGTAAAGCCCTGGCGATAGTAGAGATTATTTCGGGCGAGGGTGGAAAATTAAGCTTAAATTCGAGTATTGCTTTAGTTTGCGACAAATATGGTGTCAGACTTGAGCCCTGTTAAGGGCATTCTGGCGGGGTAATCTGACCCATACAAGCCCTCGTTGAGGCGCCGTAATAAAAGCGTGATCGCCACTTTCGTTTTGTTTATACTCCTGTAATAGTTACTATTTTACGGATCTTTTAGGTATAAAGACCTTGTGGTCGCTGCAGCGCATACGCTGTCCAGCCTACCATTGTAAGGTGCCGTTATTTCAAGGGTGTTGCTTTGACGAAGAATGGATTGATTTGGGTATTCGTGGTGTTGATGGCCTTGATGGCCTACAACGTCGCAAAGAGCAAAACCGACTACGCGACCGAGCTCATGTATAGCGAGTTCCTCCAAGAAGTTGAGAACTCAAATGTAAAGACGGTTCGGATTGAGGATCCGATCATATACGGCGAATATAAAAAAGGTGGCGAGTTCAAACAGTTCAAAACCACCAAACCGAACGACGATGAGCTTATTCCTCTTTTGCGCAAACATTCGGTGGATATTCAGGTTAGCGATCCAGGGGATCGCTCATCCTATCTGTGGCTCGTTGTCAACGCGCTGCCGGTGATTCTGTTCGTCGCGATCTGGTTCTTTTTCATTCGGCAGATGCAGATGGGTGCTGGAAAAGGAATGAGCTTTGGGAAATCCCGCGCCAAATTGCTCACGGAGAGTCAGCAGAAGGTGACGTTCGCGGATGTCGCGGGGATCGACGAGGCGCGTGGCGAGCTCGAGGAGATAATTGATTTCCTGAAGGATCCCAAGAAATTTACCCGATTGGGTGGAAGAATACCGAAAGGAGTGCTGTTGATAGGGTCGCCTGGAACCGGTAAGACCCTGCTGGCGAAAGCGATAGCGGGCGAGGCAGGAGTCCCGTTTTTCAGTATTTCTGGATCCGATTTCGTCGAAATGTTTGTGGGCGTAGGAGCGTCTCGAGTCCGAGATCTCTTTATTCAAGGAAAGAAAAACGCTCCGTGTATCATTTTTATCGATGAGATCGACGCAGTGGGCCGTCATCGTGGTGCCGGAATGGGAGGAGGACACGACGAGCGAGAGCAGACGCTGAATCAATTGCTGGTCGAGATGGATGGGTTTGAAAGTAACGAGGGTGTCATTTTGATCGCCGCCACGAATCGGCCAGACGTGCTGGACCCTGCGCTCTTGAGACCGGGACGGTTCGATCGACGAGTGGTTGTTCCGCGACCTGACCTTAACGGTCGTTTGGGTATCTTAAAGGTTCACACTAAAAGGGTTCCTCTGGCGCCCGATGTTGACCTGAATGTAGTGGCGCGGGGAACTCCCGGGTTCTCTGGCGCTGACCTGGAGATCCTTGTTAATGAGGCGGCACTCTTCGCGGCTCGCAAGAACAAGAGTGTCGTTGATAAATCTGATTTTGAGTACGCCAAGGACAAGGTCATGATGGGCGCTGAGCGGCGTTCGATGCTCCTCTCGGAAAAAGAGAAGCTGACAACCGCATATCATGAATCAGGTCATGCGCTTGTAGCAAAGAAGCTTACCAATGCGGACCCGGTGCATAAATTGACGATAGTTCCGCGTGGAATGGCCTTGGGGCTCATGCAGCAGCTTCCGGAAGCTGATAAGCATACGTATTCAAAATCGTATTGGATGGATCAGTTGGCGGTATTTTTCGGGGGTAGGGTTGCTGAGGAGTTAATCTTCCAAGAGATGAACACCGGCGCCAGCTCTGATATCCAGCGAGCGACGGAGATCGCGCGTCGCATGGTGTGCGAGTGGGGCATGAGCTCCGTGCTCGGACCAATCCACTACGACACCAAGGAAGAGCATGTATTTTTGGGGCGTGAGATCGGTAAGCCGAGGGAGCACTCAGAGGCAATCCAGC
>JAFMIS010000313.1 GCA_017853915.1 bacterium | reverse complement strand
ATGAGGCGATGAAGTCAGTACTATCATGGAGTCGCTCTATAAACGTGTCTCTATTCCAGGAGGGCTCAAGGTCTGGCACGATGACGACCCAGCGCACGCCACAGATGCGAGCCAGGTAATCAAAAGAAGCTACGCTTGGAAAATCGGCAAGCGCGGAGGGGAGATCGATCTGCAGCTTGGAACGTTGTCCACTGTATCCATTCACGAGGCGTAACCCGAGTGGTGCCGCCCACTGCATGTATTGGGAATGCAAAATTGCCTGGTCGGACCAGCGGCGTGTCGAGTTATCGCGCAGCGCTCCAGCGAAGGGTAAAACAACAGCGGCTTCGTCCGGAGAGATCTCACCCGCGAGTCGGGCAAATGCCATAGGCCGAGTGGGAATCACGTCGATAGGGATAGTGGATGCCACATTCTCTGCCACACATATGCCTATCAGGATACTGGTTACGAAACCACGAGCGATGGCTCGGCCTGGAAAAACACTCTGCATGGCGCGCATGGCGAGAATAATGAGCCCCATGATTACGACCCCACCGAAGCGGCCTACCGCTCGGATCGATCCAAGGCCTGGCATCACCGAATACAGCGCTCCAAATGGGGCGAAACTAGGCTCATCTTTCGCCGGATTTCCGCCTGGCCCAAAGGCGAGCACGAAAAAGATAAGGATAATTAACGTCAGCTGCGAGGCTCCTGATGAGCTCCGGCCAAAAAGAATGAGTCCTAAGAGTAAGGCAAGCCAAGTGCTTACGCAGGTTATGAGCTCAGATATAGATCCTTGAGTTACAACGCTTGAGAAGATGAGCGCCACAGCCGTGGCGAAGAGCAACAGGCCTGCGAGGATTCGTGAGTACGTTCGCAAGCAGTAGAGACCGTACACTACGGCGATGACAAGAATCCCATATCCAGGACACAGCCATGCCTCGCTGTGGGACCACGCGCTCGTAGCGCCGAAGAGAGAGTTGAGGGGCGAAAACGCCAGGTACGACGCTCCAGATGCGGCGAAGGCCTCAGCTTCGTGGAGGCCGCGAGTTCCAAAGTAGCTCTGTACGGCAAGATACGAGGGCAATACATATGCGGTCGGTAGCGCGCCAAGAGTAGCGAGTGAGAGGGTTCTTAAAGCGCGGCGTTGAGAAACCTCACCGAGTAAAAACTGCCGTATCCAGACGGTCGCAAGTCCGATTGATATAAAGATCGCGTAATACACGGTGGTATAGAAAGCACCTGACACACACAGACCGGCCCATAGCCAGGAGCGAGAGGAGGTCCGCTCGGATCGGGTTGAGGGAAGGATGAGACTCCATGCGAGAGGGATCCAGAAAAAGAAGAATAGCTGCGGGTGTCCAATCGTACCCACCAGGTAGCTTGAGTTTGCCATTACAATTCCGGCCACAAGAGAATAGAGCGGTGCGGAGCCGATCGTGCGCGCTAAGAGCGCCGTCGCCCAGCCATTCAGGGCGCAGGTTCCGAGCATAATTGTGTTGTAGGCGGCTGGAAAAGAGAGTCCAAGGGTAGCGAGAGCGCTCACCAGGAATGAGGGAAGAAGGAAAGAGTCGCTCCATGCCCTCGAGAGCGGGTATGGGTACATTCCTCTGGTTTCCATCGCGAGCGCCTCGGCTGGACTAAAGTGGAATGATTGCGCAAGCCACACATAGAGCCCTCCATCACCAAAAGATCCACCAAGATATCGAGTGCTCAAAAGCGGAAGAATAAACAAGTGCAACACGATGAATGTGACGAGACTTGCGACGCCAGCGATAATGCACTCAAGTCGAAAGGTAGAGCGGTTCATGAGGTCGTGGGCCTCACGGTGGTAGTTGAGTGTACGCTTCGATCAGGTTCGTAGTTAGAGTGCATAACCATGTGCTAGGTGCTCTCAGTCTAGCCTCTACTTTTCACCGAGGGTAGAGGAAGTCAGCGTGAGTGTTGTGTGCGCGTGGAATGAGCATCCGGTAAGGTCATTTTTACCGCTCCTTACCCGGTAAAGCTACTAGACCACCCCTTGCTCACCTCTCCAACAAGGATTCCGAAAGCAAAAAACGCTTGTGTGCGGGGCATACGCCAGCTGATATCTGCCTATCTCTCAATGCACTCATGGCCTACATTTTTGCGGCGCGCGCCCCCAGGCGTCTACCAGGGACATCTGATATAGGTTCTGAATTCACCCACGCTCTGAGGGTAGCCACCAAGGAGCTTCTATCCTAGAGTGGAGGGCTGACGAACGATGAATGAGAAAAGAGTAGCCAGCCCGTTAATTGATTCCCACATGCTCTCAACGTTAGAGCTGTTGCATTACTGCAAAAGATTCGAACAAACTCTCTTTGCTTTTATTTTCGAAAGTGCTGATCAATGCGCCGCGGTGCTGATGGATCTAAGAGTCCTTATAGCCGCGCAAATTCGCCAGGTGATCTTTTGTGGCCGAAGCGATGCCTTAATGAAAACCCTCGATAGCTGGAATCGATCGGGAGATCGCTTTGTGGTCCTGGAGGCTACCCTACAGGATTTGCGGAATGAGGCTTTCGTAAAGCGAGTCGAAGGTGAGTTGCGTAAGGGCAACGCGCCGTTTCTTGCGCTGTCCGAGCAAGACCTCGCTGTGGCCCAACGCCATGATACCGAGTCTAGTGTCGTTGAATGCGCCGTGACATTGGGGGCAGAGAAGATATTTTTTGCCGGAGCCCACGTTGGCTTAGAGGTCGATGGAAAATTTCTTTCCTATCCGACCCATCAAGAAGTTCAGGATATAATTCGACGTGGAGCTCACACGAATATTTCGTCAGAGCGCCTGCAATTTCTCTTAGAACAGCAAACGCGGCATGATGTCGATATCGTTCTCGTAGAAGCTCGTCGTGGGGCCATTTATGAGGAGGTGTTTACCCACGCGGGATCGGGGACCCTCTTTACTCGAGAGTATCCGAATATCCTTAGACCGGCGCATGAGAGCGACGTGCGAGATATTATGGCGCTCATGCAGCCGTATATCGCGGAGGGCTCGCTCAAGGCGATGAGGGAAGAGGAACTGCTTGCTATGATTCGATCCTTTTCGGTGTACTCGATAAATGGGCAGATTGTCGCGGCAGCGGCGTTGATCGATTATGGCGATGATGCGGAGCTGGCTAAACTGTGTACCTTGCCCCGCTTTCAAGCGCGCGGGCGCGCTCGAGCGTTGGTGTGTTCGATCGTAGAGCGAGCGAGGGACGCCGGAAAGAGATCGGTTTTTGCGCTCACTGTTCAGCCGTATGTAGGTGAATTTTTCGAACGACTCGGCTTTCAAGAGACCCA
>JAFMIS010000018.1 GCA_017853915.1 bacterium | reverse complement strand
GTTTGTGTGTACCCGTGGTGCTCCGAGAGAGGCGGCGGTAGGTGGGCGAATCCCTCGGTTCGCGCCTACAACAGCCGCGCCAAGCCTGCGAGGCGCACCTGTTTTCTTGAAATTACGGGCTCGCGCGACGGGATTTTTTCTGTCGCGCTCCCTTCAGTGTCTGAAGTTGAGGGTACATCGTGCGTAGCTCAGTCATAGTCAGCCCCGACAGCCGCACGCAGTCGACAAGGATGGAGTAATCGTGGGGAGGAATATCGGCGACTACCTCATCAAGGCGTACTCTGTCGGGCTGAAAAATAACGATGCCGTTGTCATCAACGGGATCGCCATAACCATGAAAACCAAATTTCTTTAATTGGCTGACGCAGTGACGCAGCGCTCTCATGTGATGGATACGCTTCTTGTCCCACGCAAGCGCATTATCTGCCCGCGGAGCCCAGGTGTGCTTGTAGTGAAAGCGGGTGAGGGCGGTTAGTTCCTCGAAAGTAAGCGATTTGTTGGAAGGAATGGCTTTGAGAGGATTGTTGCTGGCCAACACCTCTCGACCAAAGCGCCTCGTCAGCCCATCAAGAACGTTTCTGTCCGGCGCTGGGCTCGCGTCGAATATTCGCGTGCCTTCAATCAGGGAGACACGTAAGAGTACCTGACCGAACCACAGCGCGGTTTTCCAGTTGCATGTCAGGTACACTCCGATACCGAGATTGCCGTCACGCATCCATCTCCCATCCGAGTCATGAAAATCGACTCGGAATCCCATCCGCGCGATGACGGCAGCATCCTCCGAGCTTTTGGCTCCATGGAAAAAAGTAAGTTTCGAGAGATTTAGATCGGTTTCAGCGGATCGTTGGAAGGGTTCAAGAGCCATCGGAATGAAGATGGTTGCCCTTGATGCTTATAAAGTCAACACTTTTTGATGTAGGCGGCCGACAATCCTCTACGGGAAAATCTCCCTCATTTTTGCCCAATACGCTTTTCGAATGGCGTCGTGTCCCGCGTCGTTAGGATGAACGATGTCGTACATCCAGTAGGTTCCTGAGCCGGGGAATCTTTTTTGAGCGCGCGCGTTGGTAAAGAGGTAATAGTTGTGTGCATGGCCCATGAATGAGGGAGCGAGATTAACAAAGTGCATGGAATTGCCCATGGCCGATGCCCCAGCTGACATGCCAGCATTCCATCCTTGAACTAGGGCCGTCAGGTTCTGCCCAGACTTAAAGTACAGCATATCATGCCCCAAGCCATCGGTGGGGTCGTACACGGCGCTCCAAAATATAGAGACGCCATCCGGGAATAGGGCCCTGTTGTTGAAAAAAGCTACAGCACTTGCCACATTCAAGCCGGCCATCGTCATCGAACTCTGAGCTGGTGGAAGGGCGAGCGCCGAAGAGAGTGACACATTATTGCCCCAGTTCATCAGGCAGTCGTTCCCTGAGATGCTCATAAGAACGATGCTATGTCCTCGTACCGGATAGTGTAGGGGTTCTCCCATGTACGTCATATAGCTTCGAAGCTCGGAACCGTAGCGTTGAGTGATTTGATCGGAGTTCATCGAGAGAGCCGGAAGCTCAGTATCTACAATGTTCTGCGTTACGGCTCCTCCGAATGCTCTGCTGATGACCGGAAGGCGCTTCCGAAACTTGGAATTGAGGTCTTGTCCAACTTGGTTTGGATACGCGGTAGACTCATTTGCCACCAGAAGCATAGGCCACATGAGGGCAGTTTTTGAGGCTCCCGCGCCAGCCCCCACTGAGTCTCCCAGGACTATCACCCGTTCAGGAGTAGGAGATGACTGTGCATAACTCGCCGCGCTGATAAGAAGACTGCATGCGGTGGCCAGCACGCCCAGCGCGGTTCTACGAAGCACTCCGATAGTTCCCATGTGATCCCTCCATTAATACTCCACAAGCCGGCGAGGCTCGCTTGGTGAGTCCTCGCGAAGCTTATCGTAGTCAGACATCTCTCCTTTGAGAGCCGCTCAACAATCCGAATCTGGTGGAGCTTTGCCCAAGCTGCGTGATCCCCGTAAGAGGAAGCGGCAGAAAAAGGGAAAACCTTGATATATTGGCGCTGACTGTCTAAGTCACTGAAATGATTTGAATTGGGTCGTCTCGCGGTTGCGTCCTGAGGTTGCGTTACTACAGTGGACAGGCCAAAGGGTAATGCACCTGTGCCGCTATCACAGTATTCGACTGACAGAAATTCGCGCTCTGCACCTTGTGATTCGCGCACGTCGAGAGAGCTGTTTGCATCGTTGGAGCGGAGAAATTGAGAGATATCTCTATGTCACCGCCCTGAGCACAGTCGAAGGACGGTAGGTCGGGCACCGATAGAGTTTTTGTGTAGAACGGATCAGTATTGAAATCGATCGCGTTAACGTTAGCTACCAGCGAGTTCGATGGAGCTGAAGCATAGTACGTATCTCGATACTCCGCAGCCCCACCAAAGCTTCGTGAGCCGGCTTGGTTGTGAGTGAATGTTCCACGAGCTGCGCCCTCTAAGAACTGTAATGCGTTTACGGAGGAGCCCTGGAAGCGAGCCTCGTTGTAGACGGTATTTGTTCCATCCTGTCGAGTATCACGAACTTTGTTCTTTATGATGTTGTCGGCTGTTATCGTCACGCTGGCCGCGGTAGAGGTATTACCATCGACTCCGGTGAATTCGACTGTACGATCCGCCGCGGTATTAAAAATGATTCCTGCGCTGGTCTTTACAAGAGAGGCAGTAACATCCGCTTGTCCCTTGCCGCTCGTTGATTGGCCCTGACCGAAGGGATGCTGCGTTGTTGAGCGAAATGTTCCTCCGAGGGTCACGCGGGTCGATTCATATGCCACCAAGGAGCCGTTGCCGCAGATGAAAACCTCATACGCGTACTGATTGCTCTTCGAAGCGTTGGTAGCTGAAGAAGCCACTTTCACAAAGAACTGTTGCGCTGGGGTCGTAATCTTGATGAGTCGAGCGTCTGAGCCAGTCGGAGTCTCAAAAAGTTTCGAGATATTGCCGGAAGGAGGGGTGCCTGATGTTACAATTACCCCTCCGCTGCTCACGTTCTCCTGAGTTGGCATATTCTGCATGATACAGAGTGATGTTCCTGCCGAGAGCATTGCTTGAAAAGATTGCGCGACTCCTTGTGCCATAAAGTAACCAGGGAAGGATGCGGAAACGCCATCGCTCCCTCCAAAAAACTCCTGACACGAGGCTTGAGACGCAGGGGTGTTGGTCGCGATATCGGTAACCACATTGCTGCGCCAGAACACGTTTTCAGCTCCGAGTGTTGAGATGTCAGATAGCTTAGGCGGTTCGCCGCTGTAGGCCAGCGCTGACACCGCGGAGCTCGAGGAGGCTTTTGATCGAGCAAGCGTAGTCAGATTCGGCACGTCGTCGAGCGAAAAAGCCTTGGTCGGCACGAGAAGAGTCTTGCAGGCTGTCTTGTCCTTGCTTGTTGGGGATTTTTTTAGGGCGTACTTGGAGCCTTGCTTTACTACCGGCTGCCATTTGCTTTTATACACCGCACAGGAAACCCGCCCGGATTTGACTACCTGTTTCTTCGTGAAGGTGGTCGAAGCCGCCAAGGCTGCTGTTGATGAGAGGAATACAAGGCTAGCAATCGTCACAGCGCACGTAATAGATCTCACGACATTCTCCTAATTTAAGAATCCCCGTTATCGGGTGTTCATTTCTCGGAGCCTCTAAGCTGGCATGGGGGTCAGCAACGGAGGATCCCGAGCAGATCTTGGTACGATCCTACCTTAGGGTTACATAGCAATCCACTGCTAAGTGAATCGGCTTGACGCGAAAAGATGTTCTATCTAGTCGATATGTTTGCGAGCCTCGTTTTTGCTTAATGTGTAGCAACACAAGCGCAGGGTCCGTCTCTGAATTTAACGCAGTGGTTCTTACTGGAGTTGCGACTGCCTCGGGGACCCTCGCCATGCTACCATGGAGGTATGTCGCTTTCCCGAAATATTACCGTCGCGTCGGCGCGCAGTTTTTTCGCGATGTTTCTAGTCATTATGCCGGTCATTGTGCCGTATTGGCGCTCGCTCGGCTTTTCCATGCGGGAGGTTTTGGAGTTGCAGGCGCTTTTCGGCTTTGCGGTGGCTGTGCTTGAGGTTCCTACTGGGTACATAGCAGATATCTTTGGGCGTAAAACATCAGTAGTGCTCGGAAGTTTTATCTCTGGGGTGGCGTTCTCCTTTTATCCTTTAGTCCAAGACTACTGGGGATTTGCCGCTATCGAGGTCGCACTTGCGCTGGGATGCAGCCTGGTTTCCGGAGCAGAAGATGCCCTCGTTTTTGAGTCGATACCTATCGGGGCGGCTCGCAAGAGGGTAATTGGCGCTTTTAACATGTGGGGTCTATTAGCTGAGGTGTGCGCGTCCCTACTGGCAGGTATTTTAGTTTCAATTTCATTTTTGGCGGTAACCACGGCACAGGCGATAGTAGGGTGGTTTCCTTTTGTTATCTCGCTCTTCTTTGTTGAGCCGCCTCGAGCTCGGATGAAAGAGGCAGGTCACACTGAGCGAATTGTCGAGGTGTTTCGCCATATTCTGGTGAATGATTCCTTAACGCGGCTGGTGTTTCTCAATTATGTTTCCTGGGGGCTTTCTAGTTTTTGTGTGGTGTGGCTCCTGCAACAATATTGGGTCGAGGCGGGAGTCAGCCTCTCCTGGTTTGGAGCGATGTGGGCCGCGCTCATGTTGGTGTCAGTGATCACGAGCCGATATGCTCACGCCATTGAAGTAAGGCTTGGAGCGCATCGAACGTTGCTCCTCATAGCAGCTGCGCCTATCATCGCGTATCTGCTGATGGCTTTTGCTCCAGCAACGATTGGTATCGTCGCTGGGTGCCTGTTTTATGTGACTCGAGGATTAACCTACGTGGTCTACCAAGACGCTTTTAATTGGCGTGTGCCCTCCGCATTTCGCGCAACTGCTAATTCGATGCAGAGCCTGTTTTTCCGGTTAGGATTTGTTCCGATCGGACCGCTGTTGGGGTGGGTGGCGGATGCGCAAGGCCTCACAACCTGCCTTGCCGCATTAGCAGGTTTATTTGCGTTGATAGCAGCACTGCTGCTAGTCCCATTAATTCGCCGGATTGATGAGTTGCACGTGGCATATATACCGGAGGATTCCGAGACGGCGCCCGCCTGAGTGCTGTTCGGGTCTTTCGTAGGCTGGCGAGACAAGCGCACTCGGGGGCAAAACTGGCTAGACGCTGGGAGGGGAGTGTCTTAAGATCCTTCTGTGAACCAAAGTAATTCTATCCAACCCACGGTCGGTCGCGTTGATGGCGATAACCTCATCTTTCATCAGTCGTGGTGGAATCAGTTCCCATTGCTTTTACTGATGATAATCCTTGAAGGAGCGATTACTGCCTTCAATGTGTTGTATGATGAGCCGCGATGGACACTCGTGTCCCTGGGTGGATCGGGGGCGACCGTCTCTTGGTTGCCCGTGATACCACTTTTGCTCCTCGCCAAAGTCGCGTTTAGGATCTACAACGAGCGTTTTGTCGTTACCCCAATGTATATAATTTATGTTGCTGGGCGCCTCTCTTGGAGAGCGCGAAGCGTGCGGCTCGAATACAATCATATTCAGGAGATCGAGATACACCATACGATTCTACAAAGAGTTCTTAGTCTTGGCGATCTCGTCATTACTCCTATTGGAGGAACTGATAAGAACCAGATCCATGTTACAGGTCTCGCCCATCCACGGGCTGTGAAAGATGTGATCAGGGAGTATAAAGACCGGGCTCCTAATTAGCGTTCTGACTCTAGCGCGCTGCTTCGCAAATGCTAGCCGTTCAGTGTTTGTGCAGCGAGGACTTGTTAATACGCCGACTAGCCCACGTCCGCTACCGGCACTACCGAAATCTTTTCATGTTGTAAGTCTCCCACAAATCGCACACGGAGAGGTTTTCCTCTGAGCGAGTGAGCGCCCGTTTCGTACTGCGTGAGGGCCATCTGGCGCAGGGACTCTCCCGCCAGCTCATCGAGAGCGCGACCTACGTGACGCATGTCGTAAAAGAGGCCTGACTGCGCCGGGGCGCTTTGGGGTCCAAATCCGATCCGCCCACTTCCCGCGAAAGCCTTCTCATTGAATTCGCACACCTCTCGCGATTTCTTGTAAAGAAGCTCAACCGCCGCGTCATCAAAGCCTAGCAGGCGTAAGTTGGCATTCACAAATCCAGGCCGGCTCCCGATTGAGTCGATCGAGTTGTGGAGCATCTGCTTGAAAGCGGATTCCTCCACCGCGGCCATGACAATCGGATCGAAGCGACGGACCAACTCAGGCCTCGGCCTGCCGAGCCGATCGATGAATGCCTCTGAGAGGATCTCCTTCACTTGTCGAATATCCATGTCTCGCGTGAGTTTATCCGCGCCAGCGTTCGAGGCTCCGACGATGATGAAGCCGGGCCGACTAATGGTCTGACCGTTGCCAGCCGTGAGTGTCGCCTTATCGAAGAAGTTCATTAAAGCCTGATACACGTTGGGATGCATCTTCTCGATCTCGTCGATGAAAACTAAACCGACAGAGTTGTCCTTGAGGAATGTGTAGAGTATTCCCTCGTCAGGGCCTTGATATCCTGTGGGCGAGCCAACGAGCCGGGAGACGGTGTGCTCCTCGGAGAACTCCGCGCCCTCCACCATAAAGAATGGGATGTCACAGATGCGCGCGATGAACATCATGAGCTCTGTTTTTCCGACACCGGTTGGCCCTGGAATTAAGAGCGTGAGCGGCCGAGTTGGATCTCGCATGCCCAGGATATGGCTTGTGACCTTGTCTCCAATCTTTCGAATGGCCTGCTCCTGTCCTAAAACCTGTAAAGGAGCGCGCGCCACAAACGAATCAATCGCGTTGATTCGAAGCCGCATCTGTTGTCCGTCTGGCAGGTGGAAAATTGAGGGAAGCGCCGATACTACATCCTGCTCCGTCATGGTGCGGTCGGGATGAAGGCGAGCATGCGCGGCGGCTCCATGCAGCACCTGAAGGGTCAGGTTGAGTGGATCCGCCTGAGGTTGTCGACAGCGTTGAACCTGCTGCACCGCGAATTGAACTACCGTGGCGTCTAACGGCTGCGCTAGATCAAGTTTTGCTTGAAGGCGCGTCGCGTCAGACATGATTCGACTTGTAAGAGAATTCTCGAGGAAAGGTTGAAGATTTACTAGTGGTATCCCTGGGAATGCCTCGCGCGTCCGAAGAACAATTTTGATCTGATATCGTTCGAGAAGGCCGATGAATTGTCGATACTGCTCCAGATCCTTAATCGTATGAGCGTCAATAACTAGGATGGTCTTATCGTCGTGAATCTTTAAGTCAGCCAGAACCTGGTTAATCTTGGAGAGGTCTGGGTTGATATCGATGTCGATGCCATAGAATTTTTTAATGAGTTTTTGTTGCACCTGGCTCACCTTGTCGGGCGGCGCGATGCCGGCCAAGGTTGAGTTGCGGAGATCCGGGTGCACATCTCCCTCCATCATTCGGACCGCAAGTGCTCGCACAACTCTCTCGGATGGACGGACGTAATCTCCCCAGACCTCAGTTGTCTTTTCAGCGTCTGACTTCTGGAGCTTATCACCCGTAGCCCCGATTGAGGCATCGAGTTCAGGGTGGTAGTTAGTGCCATCGACAACAGCGACGATTCCTCGCTCGGTGAGGTGTTTTTGAAGCAGAGTTACTTCAGGCTCCACGCCAAACGCGTCGATGCCGGACGCCAAGTAGTCGTCAAACGAAGCGCGGCTGGTAAAGATCTCGGGAAGGTCTCCTAGTTTGTTGGGTCGATAGTGTCGCGCGTACACCTCAAAAGCCCTCAAAATTGAGGTTGGATGTTTGAAGCGTTCAGCTGAAATTTTGCGTGCGCTCTCAGGTAGTGTTGGAATATTGAGTTCGTGAAGGGCGTTTAAAAGGGTAAAAAGCTGCTCTTGAGACATCGTGGAGCGATGCTCGAAGGTGTAGGAGATAATATCCTCAGCGGATGGATTTCGCTTCCCGGAGGCTTTTTCGACGAGCAGGGTAAGTTGCTTGCCCAGTTGTATACCAGGAGGCGCTACGTGCGAGGCGATTAGATCCGTGAGCATTGAGAGCTTCGGGTCTTCCCGTTTAGGGAGAATGCCACTGATGAGGCACCGAACGCTCGCGTTGATCTCGGAGGTGTCAATCGTGAACGTGCGCAGGTGGTGTTCATAAATGGTGTGTTGACTCTTCGAGCGTGGGTTTGACAAGCGCTCGGCAGCTGATGAGTTAAGCAGAAAAGCGCTCTGCCTGAAAAACGCGACTGACGGGGATGCTCTCAGATCGCGTGGCGCGTTGTAGGCGAGCTCAAGTAGTTCAAGCATCGAGCCGAAAGCGTCCTGTTGGACATGGCCAAAGAAAGATAGTACGGGTCTGGTTCCCGCTGCCTGGGCGGCCTCAATCTCTTTGCGGAAGCGTCGCGTATGATACATGCGAAGCCCCTCATCTTGATGTTCCAGTTGTCTGATGATCGGCACGATTAAGTCACGTTCGTCGTTCAGATCCTCTAGATTCGATTCAATACGCTCAATCTTTACCTGAATTCTTCGAGCCTCGTGCTGATGTTTTCGTCTTCCCCCTGCTGGAGCCGTTTCAGAAGGTGCCTTGTCTTCAAGAGTTCGTAGCTCCTTTTTTGCGGTTTCGAGTTGAGTGGCATACTTGACCGCTAAGGCCTCGCGGCTCGATGTAAGTGATTTCGAGTGAAGTAGTGGGTTCTCTTTCCGGCCGGAGCACAGCCAGTCAAACACCGCCACCGCCAGCTCAGGCCACTGTTTTCTATCGATATGTCCCCACGAGAGATCAGGAAGGGGGGGCATCATGATACATCGAAGCTTCGGGGTGGAGGGAGATCGAATGTCCTTATAGAAATCAGCGCAGTTGTTCACGGTGGCATGAACAATGTCGAGGGCAAGGCGCTGAGCCTCACTTGCCTGTTTTTTTTCGGCCGCGGTTTGTTGTTTGTTGCCCGACTCGTTTGGAGTAAGAAGCTCAAGCTGAATAAAGTGGAGCGTGTTGTGCGCTAGTCCCTCAAAAAGAGATCGCATCCGAATCAAGAATGGATTTGCAACTTGTAAATGTCGGGCGGCACGCTCGGGTGTATCGCACCCTCCGGCTAGGAAGCGCCCGAAGAAATTCACCTGAGTGACCGGAAATGGGAGCTGTTGAACTAACGAGGAAACGTCGAGCGCGTGTAGATTCACCGATTGGGTTACTATACGCTGTAGAAGCTCAATCTGGGGCTTTGTGAGGTCGGGGTAGAGAGCCTTGAGCGCGACGGGCTCCTCCTTGGTCAGTTGGGTGGCGTTGAGCGAGCCATTAATGAGATCGTGAACTATTCTGTCGGTAGTTTGTCCGATCAGTTCTGGGGAGCCGCGTACCGCCGCGCTGACCGAGTTTGGCATATATCCCATGGTTCGGAGGTATTGTGTGAGGGCCTCTGTAGCCTCCGGGGATGACTGGTGGAGGAGGTATTCCCTCCAATTAAAAACACCTTGGAGTAGGGGAAAGAGTTGTGGATCTACGCCCGCGCCCTTCGCGTGCTCCCATAGCGCCTGACTGATTTTTTGTAGTTCTTCGTTGTGCGGTGAGAGATCTGAAAACGGCATAGCTACTGCTGACGAAAAGCGTTGTCGGTTATAGCGTTAAAGGAATTAAGTTAAAAGTAAAAGTTGGCCTATTCGAGGCCGCCATGGTCGATGCAGCCTGATGACGTGTAGGGGGCTGAAAGGATAGTGATGGTGTTACCTGGAGCTGGAGGTGTAGGAAACTGCCCTTAAAGGGCGCAATCTGAGTCAGGTAATACGCATGCTGTTTTTTTAGATCGCCCCGAATGGGCTCTCCGCAATGACGGCACGCTCCGGTCGTTACTCATAATCGGGAGGGATCATGTGCCCGCCGCTGCTCGAATGTATCAGGTAGCGAGTGAGCGCAATCGAGATCGCTGCTGGGAGCTTCCTCACGAAGCGGCTGCGGGTCCAAGAAGAGTTGATAGTCGAGTGCTGACCGTTTCAAGTCGTGATTGCAGAAAAACCATATGATCGTCTGTGTCAGGAAGAATCTTCGAATAGGCTTCATGCAGGCTTTGAATGGCCACGAGCTGCCGACGTGTCGCAAACGCCTCTATCTGGCGAAGTCTTCCACCGGGAACAGCGGCGACATCGTGCAGTACTTCGGGATGTATCACAGCCTCAACTTTGGCGGCTGCGTTCACGATGAGATCCATGACCTCCAACCTTGGGCGCAAGCGATTCTCCCCCTGGCCGAACAGATCTTGTCGTAGTGAGACCAAGATAATTCCGTGTCGACCGTTTGGTTCCTCTTCCTTGCCCGCGAGGATCGTGGCTGATCCAACGGCCCGCCAACAACCGTTCCAATCAATAGTGGACATCGATGAGCATATGGCGAGGTGGGAGATGTTTTTCTCTACATAGTCAAGGCAGGACCCGACCGATCCATCCGGCGCGCGGGGAGTGCGAAGAGTGGTGCACAAGTCCAGTGGGAGTTGGCCCTTGGTAAATGCCAATCCAAATTCCAGGTTTTGATCGCACCGCGCGGCGGAAATAAGACTTTTCAGCGTCAGAGACTGCTCACCTACGTGACGTAATTCAGGATGGCGAAGTGAGAGCGGGCGCATGTCTTTTGGTAGAGAGAGGGAAAGCTCACTCTCCGCCTGTAATGTACCGACGCTATCGATCGGGAAATGAAATCCAAGAATCGATGCCCCGCCCGGCGCTAAGGATGGAACGGCGCGCCATAACGCGTTTCGCTCTCGTGGAGGAATCGTATTTTCGGGGATCGGGATCTGAAGATTGGCGACATGTCGCGATGATCCAGTCTCACGGGTTATTGAGAAACACAGAGTTGGCTCCGAGAACTGGGTTTTTCCGATAACGCTTACATGGGCGTTGGTGATTTCAGAGAGAGACACTCTCGTGTTGAGGAGCTGTCCAGCTGTGGTAAGGAGACGTTGCGTTAGTCCGCTCGTTAGGAGATCGCCGGAGCCAAGTTTGTCGCGCAATTCAAACTGCTTCTGAACAAGGGGGCCCATAGTCGGTTCGTTTCCTTCACGTAATCGCTTCAGTATCCTACCAGAACAGGGCTCAAGCGTCTCCGGGTTCAGTGAGGGGTTTTAGTAGGAATCAGTATATTTTGGAGCCTTTGATGGCGCCGAGCCTCTGATGAGCAGCAGGTAATGGCGCGTTAATATAGTGGCATATGACAGAGCGTTGGCGCTTAGAACTCTCTCCACAGGTCGCTTGGGACGTCAGGTAAAAGGCCACGCTCACCATGCCGCAGGTGCTCAAGATCTTCAAGGGTCGTTCCAAGTAGATCGTTGGAGGCGGGAAGGAGGGATAGAATCGAGCATGTGTGCAAAAATTTCTCCGCCACGTCCCGGCCCCGCTGAAAAGCTTTGTTGAGGTGGATGGCGAGGTCAAATTCAGAGAACGAGACCTGATCGGGAATGCCTACCATAAGCCAACTCTCGCCCCTGCACTCGCCCTCGGCGAAGAGCCTCGCCATTTTAAGCATAATCTTCCCCTCGAGTGTTGGCGGTTTCTGAAGGGTTCCTCCGCGATAGTAGCTGGGCCGAATCACGGATCCAATTGAATCAAGAAGTCCAAGGATTGAAACGGAGAGCGTGGGGTGAAACGAGGCCAGCTCATTGATCGTTAAGTCTCGCGATGAGAGATAGCGCTCTAGGTTCCGAATCAGCTCGACGCGAGCGCCGTGCAGGTAATCTATAGACATGAATTGGCGCGCGGCAGCGTCATCCTCGGGAATGTGAAAGTGTCCTCGTCGTACCAGGTCGACATCGCGCGGCGCACGAATCTCGCCCCTAAGCAGGGAGGCTCTCAGACGTTCGCGTGCGGCCCCACCTTTAAGGCCATAACGAGGTGGCAGTGGAGGAGGCTCGCAGTGATCGGGGACGATGATATATGAGTTTTCAAGACAGCAGGTAATGTCAGCCTCATCGCGGAGAAAACAAATTGCCTCCTCCATTCCTCTGCGATTGCCGCGGTCACTGATATAGACCTGCGCCACCGCGCGCGCCCTTTCCGCACGTTGGGAGGGAGCATTGACGGAGTTGAGTGCTCGTTGAGTAAGAGTTAGTGCGGAGAGTTTCAGCCCCATCAGATTGCAGAGCGATTAGAGTGAGTCCGCCAGTTTTTTTAGATCAAGAACTTGTGAAGCCGAGTATCCCTGATTAGAGCTCCACGCAATCGTGCCATCTTTCTTGAGGAGCGCGACGTAGGCGCTTTGCGGGCGCTCATTACCGAAAGCAGCGATAATCTTAGGCGCGTCCTCATAAATCGTAACCACTGAAGCCCAGTCGTCTTTCGGAATCCCCTTACGCATGCCGTTGTCGATGAAGCCCTGAACCATTTGAGGCATCATGCCCGCGATAGTCGGCACCTCAACTATCTCTGCTTTCACATCAGCTTGGAGCGCCCCGAGGATCCAACGATCGATGTCGAACTGAGCTTTCTGTGTGTATCCGACCAGGACCAGTGTTGTTTTACCCAGATATGAATCGGGGAGGGTGACAGACTCCTCCGTTAAATTCTTGCCTTGCACCCGAGGGAAGAGAGAGCCCGTAACGTTAGCTGGAGTCGGAACGTTAGTTCCGCAAGCGAGAGTAAAGAGAGTGATGAGGCAGAGAAGAGAGAATTTAGTTTTCATATCGCTCGAGTTTTTCAGGAGTGGGGAGATTTCGCAACGGCCGCGCGGAGCAACAATAAGAATCTCTCATGTGAATCTCTCCGAGCGCAGTCGAGATCGCTCCCGCCGCGACGCAAGGCTTGATGCGATCTGCTGTTTCGCGAGCTCGTTTTCGGAGGGGCGCGGCGATCTGCGCTCAATTCGAGCAAACAAAACGAAGTTCTACAACAGAAATTTTTTGCGAAAACCCCCTATTTTAAGCGATTTAAAGGGAGAGTGCCGCATCATTCATGGGCATAGCTGGTTTTCCCACATCCTGTGCATAACTGATCTGATGAGGCGCGCGGAAAAAAAGCGAAAATAATTTTTCACGCACTATAATTTGATTGATTTCAAAAATTGTCGGCGTTACAAGGTCATCAGAGTCGAGATGACGGTGATGCTTTCGGCGGTTAAACGACGGAAGCCGACCTCAAAGAAACTGACTCCTAACGGATCGGTTTCTAGGTAAAGCGCATGGAAAGGCGCGGCGCCTCAGAGAGGGAATCTCATCAGGCCCGGGCACCTTCGGGTAGTTCGGAGAGCGGGTGAGACGCGCGCGACACGTAAGTGTCGTGAAGTGATGCCGATGTTGCCTCGCTTGTGATGCTTCGAAAGGGGCGTCGCGTAGCAGCGCGACAAAAGAACGGGAGCTTTCGGGTGAACGTTCTAAAGGCATAGCTAGACAGTGTGTGGCCGAAAGGCGAGCGCTGTGAGGGGTTATCGTTAGGTAATCTTTCCTGTCTAGTCATCCCTATTGGGAGTACTGATAGGGGTAATAACGATCGGAGTGTCTTACATTTCGATCGGCTCCTTGAGTGTGGAGACACCTCGGGGAAGTAGGTTTCACGAGCCGCCGATCTTCTACTAATTCTTCGGAGTTAGTAGGGAGCATGACCGTAAGGGCAACCGATTCTGTTCGCAAGAACTCGAGAGTGGGAAACCGCTCAGATAAGCTGCTCGCTAGGTAAGAACGGGTGACCGTCTAGTGAGAAGTTGTGAAAGAGACACTGCGAGTGCGGAAATCTTACTCCGGCTGGGGAGGGTAAAACTTTCAAAGTCGTAAGTTGAATAGTTAGGTCCGTCACAAGAACTGGCTTTTTGGCACGTGCGCGGCAAGACTGAACGGTCTTGCCGCGCTTTTTTTATCTACTGTGCTCACGGTTCAATGGCGATCGACCTGCCTATCTGCGGCGAGCTCTGGGCGTGCGAAAGGTTCTTTCTAGTTTGACGTCGCGCGCCACCTTAAAGAGATGAAGATACCGTGTGGCAGCCAGGGCGCTGAAATGACTTCTGTGTTCAAGAGGAAAGGGGAGGGTGCACCCCTTAACGTCGGTGCAAGACCAGACGTTAAGGGTTTACACGTTCATTCGGCACGTGCGCGCGTGGGCTCACGTTCGATCCGTCACATTCAAAAGATTAGATGACCGCACCAGCTCTAACAATTCCCTTTTTTCTCGTCTCAGAGACCGCGCGCGAGCGATATAATTGTAAATCAAATGAAATAAGCTTTTGTATTAGGTTGTTATGTCGCACATTCGACGTATATGCGTCCGCGCCAAACGCTCAAATCTTGCTTTCCAGTCGATGAGAATGGTGGCAGGAGAATGATACTGATCAGGAGTCAGGGGACTATTCGTCGGGCTGTTCCTGTGTCAAAAGCTTGTATTGATCGGGTCGTCTGCTGGCCATAAAACGCCAACTGTCCCGCGTAAATCTGGAGTGCCCTAAATCAACTTCAGCTACAACTAGTGTTTCCTGGTTATCGGCTTTTGCAAGCAGCTCTCCAAAAC
>JAFMIS010000312.1 GCA_017853915.1 bacterium | reverse complement strand
GTTCTTTTAGGCAGGGGAATCCGCGGGGCAATACTCGTTTCAGGGGTCGCCGTTGGGTGTCGTAGGAGCCTCTTTAGCATCTTTGGGACTCATCGCGCTTCTTCACCGCGCGCTGGCCCGTGACTTCCTCTCGCTCCTCACGATCCTCTCGGCTGCTGGGACAGTCGCGGGATCAATGCTCATGGTGGAAGCGAACTTCTCTCCGCACCTTGTTATATTCTCTCTCCTTATGCCTCTGGCTATGGCCATTGGGTTCGATGTTGTCGCGCGCCCCCTCTCGAGGCGCTGGCTCCCTATCGCAGTTGTCATCGCCATCGCGATCGGAGCATGGTGGTCCTGGTGGAACTACAACTACTATCTGAAGAACGCCCGCGACGACAATAACCGACCTTACACATGGCTTCTTCTCTTGCCGATCGACACCTTTGCTGTTCGTTCTCTTCAGAACTTTACGTCTTACCGCGAGGACCTGGGCCATGAGTTCTTTCACTCGGTGTTTCCACATGCGACTCGTGCTAATCATGAAATCGATGATATTCAGCGTGCTTTCGCGTCGCTTACGGAGACGCGGGCACAGGGACAATGCCCGTGTTTATGGGTGGTGAACCATTCTGACGCTCCGACCTTTGCCGAATCGCTAACGAGTCACGCCATCTCATTTCAGGTCTTTCGCCGCAAGTTTGATAGTCTGAAGCTCGATTTATCAGCATTCTTGATCCAATCGGAGGATGCGGCGCCTCAAGACGTCAAATAATGAGCCGAGGGGATCGATCATGACGCGGCTTCCCTCCACGTGATTGTCGCTTTTTGGTCAGCGTCAGCAGTTCGCCTCGATGGTTCATTTCCGAGATACTTGAAGGGCGCCCGGGTCGGGCGCCGAAATCTTGCGAATCACCGAGAACATTGCTGGCTTATGGCGCTCCCGGCGGTCGAGCCGACCTCCCAGCCAGTCAATATCGTCGCTCGGTCAGCGTCCGCGGTTCGACATGTAAGAGGATCTACGTACACGTTACCGCATCATGATGGGCGAAATTTTCGACAATGTGGACACCGAGTTGTTGGATCCCTTGAGCCCAGCAGGGGCTACCTCCCCAGCTCTTTCACTACAATGTTGCTCATGATCTCGCTGGTACCTCCACCGATAGGCATGAGTCGTAAGTCCCGCCACCAGCGCTCCGGCAGAAATTCGGTGGTATAGCCGTAGCCGCCATGGATTTGAATCGCTTTGTCAGCAACCCATACTGCTTCGTCGCACATAAAACGTTTCGACATTGCGACGTAGGTCTTGCAATCTTTGCCTGAGTGCAAAAGGTCGAGCGCGTAATGAGCAAGAGCTTCGCCAAGATAGATCTTTCGTCGCATCTCAGAGAGATAGTGGGTGATCACAGGGAACTCTTCGATCTTTTTCCCGAACGCTTCGCGCTGTCCCGCATAGAGCGTCGCCGCTTCATAGCACTTTCGCGCTCCAGCAAGAGAGGTAAGGGTTAGCATCAAACGCTCCCAGTTGAGGTTTGACGCGGCTTGTGTCCAGCCCTCTCCGATCTTTCCAAGTATCGCTGATTCATCAACCTCAACATCTTCAAAGACGAGCTCCGCCGTATCGGATGCATGCCAGCCGAGTTTGTCGAGGGTCTTGGAGACCTTAAATCCCTTCGCCTTAGCGTCGACGACAAACGTGGTGAAGCCTCCGTAACCAGCGCTTGGATCGGTCTTGGTAAGAACGAGAATGAAGTCAGCGCGCGCGCCATTCGTGATAAAAGTTTTGGAGCCGTTAATTGTCCACCGAGAACCCTTCTTCGTCGCGACGGTGCGAATGCGCGCGAGGTCGCTGCCTGCTCCCGGCTCAGTAAACGCGTAGGCGCCTATCGATTCTCCCTTTACAGCTCGGGGTAACCAGGTTTTTTTAGCCTCAGCGGAACCGAACCTCTCGAGTCCATGGCTGATCACCAGCGAATGCATGTTGACGGCCACGGTGAGACCAACGGAGGGGAGCTCTCCAAATGTTTCGCACCACGCCCCGGCGAGCTTGTAATCACCACCTACGCCCCCGTATTCCTCCGATATGAGGAGGCCCAGGTATCCGGCGTCTCCGAGGATGGAAAACACATCGTTGGGGAAGCGCCCTTTCTTCTCCCATTCCGTTATCTTCGGAGCGATCTCTTGCTGTGAGAGCTTTCGAACTGAATCAATAAACGCCTCATGATCGGCGTAGTAAGGGGAGCCTCGCATCTATAACCTCTCAGCGATTACTTCGGCGATGTCGCGAACATCGAGACGTCTTTCATTATTAGTTAGTTTAACTCCATCTTCCATCATCTGCATACAAAAAGGACATGCTGTCGCGACAGTCGATGCGCCCGTGTCTGCTGCCTCTTGAGCTCGAATCGAGTTAACTCGCTCTCCTATCTTGAGATCCATCCAGAAGTGGCCGCCCCCAGCGCCGCAACAGAGACCCTTTTCTCGGCTGCGATCCATCTCAAGGATACGAAGTCCCTTGACCGCTTTAAGGCTCTGTCGAGGAGCTTCGTACTCATCGTTATAACGACCCAAGTAGCACGGATCGTGAAACGTAACGTCACGCAGTCCGCCCTCCTTTAGGGGGATTTTATCCTCCGCGAGCAGTCGTCTCAGGAGTACGGAGTGGTGAATAATCTCCGGTTCCTGCCCCTCTCCGAGGTTGCCGAACTGCGGATACTCATTCTTGATCGTGTTGAAGCAGTGAGGGCAGTTTGCCACGAGCACCTTAAACGACACTGACTTCAGCAACTCAATGTTTTGTTTCGCCAAGGTTTGAAAGAGGTTCTCCTCCCCAAGTCTTCGGGCGGGATCTCCGGAGCATCCCTCAAGCGACCCCAGCACCCCAAACGACAAACCGGCCTTCTGCATGATTGTGACGAGAGACTTGGCGATCTTTTGTTTGCGGGGATCAAATGCCGAGACGCAACCAACCCAGTAGAGATAATCGACGGAATCCCCCGGCTGTAGCACCTTGACCGAGAGGCCATCAAGCCATTTAACGCGATCTTCTTGCGGACCGTATGGGTTGCTGCGACTCTCCAGCGAGCGCAGAGTCCCTTGCGCTTCGTGCGGAAGTTGCCCCTCCATCATGGTCATGTGGCGGCGGTTGCCTACAATCTGATCAACGTGGTTAATTCCGACTGGGCAAGCCTCGACGCATGCCATGCATGTGTTGCACGTCCAGAACACATTCGGATCAATCACATCACCTGATATTGTCGCATCAGCGCTGCCACCGAGGTCGCGTGACGCGTTCTGTACGAGCGCGCTCAGAGATCGA
>JAFMIS010000311.1 GCA_017853915.1 bacterium | reverse complement strand
CATCAAATCCGACCTGGAACGCGATCTGCTGCGAGCCCGATAACAGCTTCACGCCGTTAAATTCGGTCGTAACGGCGATACGCTCGATTTCAGACCCAAGTGCCGCGAACTCAACCTGGAGGGCCGAGCGTTGCACCACTGAGTATGTTCCGTTTGCCGCTTGCTGAGTAAGCTCAGCGAGGCGTCCTAACACTTGCCCGATCGACGAGAGAGCTCCATCAGCGACCGCAACAGATGAGATACCATCTTGGGCGTTGCGAATACCGATCGAAGCTAGTCGCGCGTTCACCTTGAGGGACTCGCGAATCGCTAGTCCCGCGGCGTCATCGCTGGCTCGATTAATGCGGTTACCAGATGCTAATCGTTCGTATGTTTTATTGAGTCCCTCAGACGACATACCGAGGGCCCGCTGGGCGCGGAGTGATGCCAAATTGGAGTTAATGCTAATTGTCATAGTCTTCATCCTTGATGTTTGGTGGAACGGCTCGCCAATCCTTGGTCAAAGCCCTCCTAAAGGAGTACCTGTTCTCACCCGTTTATTGTCATGCCGGAGCCGCTACCTCTGACCTCCGACTCGATATACAGACACAGCGCACTGCCACTACCACTGAGGCTCTAATTTCAAGCCCCCACTTCCGAACTTTTCACCACCAACTTACAAATCTTTCTTACTCTCGAAGTCGACTTTGTACCGATCCTCTGCCATACGCGAAGAGGACTCCGGCAATACACTACGGAGGCGTCGTGATGACACCCGCCCTTCGTGCTTACTTTGAAAAGAGTCCCGTCCCGAGCCAATCGCGATTCCCCACGCCCGCGCGCGTTGAACCGACATCGAACACATGGATTGAAGAGAAGATCCCGTGAGTATGTGAACGGCCTCGCGCATCACAAGGTATGAGCGCGTGGCCACAGGCCCCAGAATGAACTGGGAATACACGGGCGCTTGATTGATCGAAGCACTAATAGTCATGTTTCCTCCTTGAAGCCCGATGTTCACGCCATTCCTTTGACGAGCCCCTGAACCGCCGGGGAAATACCATCAGGACATTTTCTCCAACCGCCACCTAAGCGCTGGAGCGACCACTAATACAACTTGAACTGTTACGTCGACCGAACTGTACGAATGTACTGCGACTACTGAGAAATAAAGGCCTTGCCGCCTTCACAGAATAGTTACGGCAGCTTTGCTGAAACCCTTAAGCCTTTTTTTGCGGACAACGCTAAGTACACGAAACAAAAACCCTCGCGCTTCAATCTCCGCTCTGATACATTTTGGCCGGTAAGGTCGAGCATCAGCTCGGGTTCAGCTATTCTACCCAGCTGCATGAGACCTAAGTATTTGATTGAATTTACTATATAGAGGACCTATGGTTCGCAGACTAGCTGTCGTAACGCTTTTTTCAGTGGCAAGCCTGATCGGGTGTTCAGAAAACGGCCCCACGCTCACTGGCGCTGAGACTGGCGCTCTCACGGGCACTGCTCTCGGGGCAGGCTTAGGCGCGATCATCGGCAACCAGACAGGTCACGCTGGGGCGGGCGTTGCCGTGGGTGCTGCTGCCGGAGCGCTCGGAGGCGCCCTTGTTGGCGGTCAATCAGACCGACAGAACAACAGAATGTCTGAGCAAGATGAGCGAATCAGAAGACAAGAAGAGGAGCTGCGCCGGCAACGACGAGAGATCGATGAACTAAGGCGCGGAGCTCCATCCAACGACAGCGACTCACGCTCTCGAGATTCTTACGACTCTCGCTACTAGCACGCAGTCCTTTATTTTTTAGCTGGGTGTTTTTTGATGCCGTGCAGGTCCAGGCTTGTGCCGATCGCTGCACATCACATGCCTATAACCTAACAGGCTAGTTGTCGGCAGAAATACTGGCTGCGGCCGCTCCGCCACCAGCAGCACATACGCTTATGATTCCACGCTTGGCGCCTCGATCGCCTAAGGCCTGACACAGATTCAGCAGAAGTCTTCCCCCGGTAGCAGCGAACGGGTGCCCCAAGGCTATCGATCCTCCATACACATTCATCCGTTCATGCGGAATGCGTCCAATTGGCGCCATACCTGGATAGCTCGACCAGCCCTCCTCCCACGCTTTGAGATTGCAAAGAACCTGAGCCGCGAACGCCTCATGGATCTCAAAGAGATCTACCGATGAGAATGACCACCCAAGCGACGAAAGGAGCTTTGGAACAGCGAGAGCCGGCGCCATCAGCAATCCATCTCCAGGAGGCACCGACGCGAACTCAATTCGATCAATATAGCCAAGAATCGGAAGTTTTTGCGCACGCGCAAAATCCTCAGATGCAAGACATACCGCCGAGGCTCCATCCGTGAGAGCGCTTGAGTTGCCCGCCGAGATCGTGCCCTGCGACCCACGATCAAATACGGCGGGCAAAGCAGCCAGCTTTTCGGCTGATGAGTCAGCTCGAATCAAGTTATCCTCTCGCACATCTCCAATCGGAATTATCTGTTGAGAGAGGATACCCTTTGCTCTGGCCTCCGCGGCGTTGAGATGGCTCCGCAACGCGACCGCATCTTGTTCAAGCCGTGGAATGCGAAATTGCTGCGCCATCAACTCGCAGTGCTGGCCCATCGTCAAACCTGTTGAAGGTTCCTTGGGACTGGGAGCCTGTGGAGCTACAAATCCCGGACGGAAGCGCTTGAGAATAGATAATCGCTCTGCCAGCGAGCGAGCTCGACTGAGTCGAATGAAAAACTCCTCTCCGCGGCGCGGAAACGTGAGGGTCGGTGTCGACATCGACTCGCTCCCACCAACGATCGCCGCGCGGATCCTTCCCGAGCGTATGCCCTCCGCGGCTACATTCGCCGCTACCAATCCAGTGATGCAGTTGTTCGCTACGAAATGTCCGTTTATTGTTTTTGGAAGCCCCGAACGTAAGATAATCTCACGCGCCAGGTTAGGAATGCGGGGGTCGAGCAACACCGTTCCAAAGTACAGCTCATCGATCAGGGATGGATCGATCCCAAGCCGCTCCACGCATCCCACAACCACCTGTTTTCCGAGATCGAGCGCCGAAAACTTCGAGAATACCCCTCCGGCTTTTACAAACGGGGTCCGCACCCCTCCAACGATTGCGACTCTCATCTCTGACCTCAACCTACGATTCGAATACTACCGGCACCCTACCCTAAACTCTCGGGCCTCCAAAGACCCAATCTCGCGGCAACCATGCGTACAGATTAGAATCCAGATCATGCTGCTAAACCCATTTTCGAGGGATTTTCCCCAGCAGAGCCCTTGAGGGGCTCTGAGATTAGAGGTATTTTTAATACGTT
>JAFMIS010000310.1 GCA_017853915.1 bacterium | reverse complement strand
TATACCTTTCCTGAGAAGAGCGTGGCGGTGACCTGCTTGCCCCACTCGGCTGTTATGGGTTTGGCGGATCTGCGTCTGAGAGCTGATGACCGATTCGCGCACAATATCCTCGTTGCCCATGCCCAAGTTAATGAGCGCTGGGTGAGTGATTTTGGTGGGGCGGAGGTGGAGCTAAAAGCCCTCGTTCCGCATGAGTGGGATTATATCGCGCTAGGGCACGTTCATGTTCAGCGAGTGGTAGGATTAAACGCGGTATACTCGGGCTCTCTTGAACACACGTCGGCTAATATTTGGGCTGAGGCCAAAGAGCTTAAAGGGTTCCTTGAGGTGTCGCTCCCCACAGGCAAGCGTGTCTTCCATCCGCTGTCGTCGCCGCGTGAGGTGGTAGTGATCGAGCCGATCGACGCGTTAGGGCTTGAGCCAAGCGCGCTGATGGAGCAGATCATCAATCGAGCCGAGGCGGTGCCGGGCGGTCTCGATGGAAAGATCGTACGGCTGACGATTTCAAACCTCACGCGAGAGGTATACAAGAACCTCGATCACAAAGCGTTGCGAGCTCTGCGGGCCCAGGCGCTTAACTTGACCCTCGATATAACATTCGTGGCGCTTGTCGCTGATGCCCGTTCGGTTGGGCAACCGGGGAGAGGTCTTTTGCGCGAGCAATTAATAGAATTTAGTAAGAGTTGGGAGGTTCCGGGTATCACGCAGGAGGAGATCGCGGAGGTGCTCGGGCACTACCTGGCGAAAGTGGAGGCCGCGCATGAAGCTTCGTAGCCTTTCCATGCAACTGTTTCGGCAGCACGCTCAAGGAGCGGTCTACTTCCCGGATGGTCTGGTGGGGATTATCGGCTCGAATGGCTCGGGCAAAACTACGATACTTGAGGCCATTGGCTTTGCCCTGTTTGGCTCAAAAGCTTTGCGCGGCAGGGTAGAGGATGTGCGGACGCGAACAGCCCCGATCAAGAGTGGTCGCGGCAAGCGTGAACATGAGACGCGCGTTGAGCTCTCAGTGGAGCACGATGGGGCGATTTTTCGGATCGAGCGTTCTCTTACTGACGCGGCGCTATATATCGGTGGTGAACCGCAAGCAGTTGCCTCAGGTAACAGAGAGGTTTCAGCTCGCATCAGCTCGATTGTAGGAATGTCACACGAGGAATTTGTCGCGACGTACTGCACGGAGCAGAAAGGGCTTGAGTTCCTCAGTGAAAAAAAGGGCGCGACTGAGCGCGAGAAATTCATCATTCGAATGATGGGGTATGACCGTTTAGAGGAGGTGCAGGATCTCTTACGCTCCGATCGTCGAGACAAGCGCGCGGTGCTACAGGGTTTTGAGTCAAGTCTAGGAACTCGTGAGGAGCTGGAGAAACGAGTCGAAGCCGAGCGTGAGCAGTACGATCGCGCGAGGGCTAAGCACGCCGAAGCAGTCCACGCTTTGCAGAAATTAGAAGGGGACTTTCAGCAGCTTCATGAGCGCATGCGGATTCTGGAGGATCTCCGCGCCCGGTTCATCAAGGAGCGTGATGTCGTTCAATCTCTCCAGGTGCGGCTCGACGAACGTTCGAAGAGATTGCGAGGTGTTGTCGATTCCCTGGGGCTCTCGGAGCAAGAGCTGACTCGCGCGCTCAAACCTCTGATTGGAGCGCGAGACCTCGCTGAGGTGCTGTCAGAAACAAAGCGCGAGATCCTGATTCAGCGCGATCGAGTGGAGGAGCTGCGTGCCCAGGCGCAGCAAGCGGAGATCGTCTGGAAAGGAGAGTTGTCTGGCTTGCAAGCGGAGCGCGGTGCCTTGGAGCGACAAGCCGAGCAGCTTTCAAAAAAGCTGGAGAAGATTGGCTCTTTGGACGCGTCGGCGGAGTGTCCTACGTGCAGCCAGCCGCTCGGCGAGTCATTTGAAGAGGTGAGTGTCCATCTCACGAGTGAGCGGCAGAAGCTCATGGAACGCGTCTCACAGATTAGACAAGCGGAGCGAGATCGGGCTAAGGAGCCCGAGGTAGTTGGGGCGCTCGTTCGTAAGCACCGAGAGGGCGCGCAATCTCTCGAGCGTCTCCAGATAAAGCTTCAAGAGTTGCTAAAGTGCCAACAGCTTCAGCAAAAACTGCTCGATTTGAAGGGAGAAGAAAAGACGGTTCAGGGTGATATTCAAAGTGTCACTGAGACCCTTGAGCGAGCCACGGTCCGCATATCAGAGTTGAAGTTTAGCGAGGAGGGCTACGTCGGTGAGAAAGGCGCGCACGATGCGGCGCAGCGTCTCCTTGAAGTCGCGCGACTTCAGCGGGTGCGACTAGAGGGAGAGATACAAACCTATGAGGCGCTCCTGGCGCGCTCGAACGAGGAGCTCTCAAAGTTTGATGATCGGGTCGCTGAACTTGAGAAGTTGCGTAAAGAAGCCCGTGTGTTTGATGAGTGTGATCGGATCGTGACCGATTTTCGTAAATTTGTGAACTCCGCGATTAGGCCCCGTCTGGCTGAGTTGGCGAGTGAGTATCTGACTGATCTTACCGATGGGCGCTACTCAGCTGTAGAACTTGAGGAAGATTTCACTCCAACCGTTGTTGAGGATGGAGAGGCGAAGCGTGTCATTAGTGGTGGTGAGGAGGATATCCTTAATCTGTGCATGAGGATCTCACTCTCGCACATGCTTGCTGAGAGAGCTGGGCAGAGCTTCTCCCTTTTGATGTTGGATGAGGTTTTCGGCTCGCTTGATGAGGGTCGGCGCGGTAATGTGTTGGCGCTGCTTGAGAAGTTGCGACGTCGTTTCGAGCAGATCATAATCATTACTCATCTTGATGACATAAAAGATGGAGTACAGCACCTGATTCAAGTCTCGTATGACGAGGGCTCAGGGAGCGCCGAGATATCACATGCGGGTGATGGTGAAGAAGATTTCGGTTTGGCTTTGAATGTCTAGAGGGGGTCGAATATGAGCGCCGGAGGAGATACAATTTTTGGAAAGATAATCAGGCGCGAGATTCCGGCGACCATTGTGTATGAGAGTGAGACGGTGCTCGCTTTTCGGGATATCAACCCCGTGGCGCCCGTGCATATTGTCGTCATACCCAAGAAGCCGGTCGTGAGCGTGGCGCACGCCGAGGTGGAGGATAAGGCGATTTTGGGGGAACTCCTGTTAGCGTGTGGTGAGATCGCTCGGCAGGAGGGGTTGGATTCAAACGGATACCGCATTGTGTCAAATATAGGCCGAGATGGCGGTCAGACGGTGTTTCATCTTCACCTCCATCTACTCGGAGGTCGCCACATTAATTGGCCGCCAGGGTAGAATCACGGGCGCGCGGGGCTGTTTTCAATCGGGT
>JAFMIS010000309.1 GCA_017853915.1 bacterium | reverse complement strand
CCGCCGAGCAAAGAGTGACATCGCTCGGCAAGGGAGTTGGAATCAAAATTCTCGATGGCTCGGTGATCTGTCACCGCGAATTAGTTGATCAGTTCGTTGCTCTGGCAAAGAAGGGTCGGATTCCTTACCAACTTGAGGTGTTGCCCAAGGGGGGAACCGACGCGGGGGCCATCCAGCGGTCCCGGAGTGGGGTGAAGACGATCACTCTCTCGGTACCTACCCGGTACATCCATACGGTGACTGAGACTGTGCATCGGGGAGATATTGATGCCACCAAGGCGCTGCTCAGCCGCTATCTGGAAAGCTGAAAAAACCCCCTCTTATAACGGCAGTTTGGATCGAGGGCCGTGGTAGAGGCGTTCCCATCGGCATAGGTAATTGAAGTTCCAGAAGAATTTATCTTGCCCCGAATTATTCAATACGTTAGTGCTTATTGAGTGTTTGCTACATCTTATTAACCATAGACCCTTGCGGTAGAGCCACGGAAGGCGGTGACGATATGTTAATTTTAACGAGAAAACCTGGTGAGAGCCTCTACATTGGGGATAGCGTCAAGGTAACTATCGTCGAGATAAAAGGAAATCAGATTCGAGTGGGGATAGATGCTCCATCCGATCTGAGAATTTATCGAGAGGAGATTTATCTCCAAATTCTCGATGAAAATAAAAAAGCCGCTGAGGGAGTAGTCATGGATTCCTCGCTTGATACAGTGGCAGGATCGTGGAAGTTCCCGTCTCAGGCCAACGTGCCGCGCGGGGACAAGGGGCAGAGAGGAGTGGGATCGCAGCTGCAAGCTCAATCGCCAAACCTCTTAGTAAAGAAACGACCCGGTAGTGTAGATAGAGGACGTGCAGATGTCGCCTCTTCCGGAAAAGGAGAGGATAAGAAATGAGTATGAGTGAGCAGTCGAGCGCACAACAAAAAACGGTAAAGTTCTCAAGTTCTCGTTTCGGGGAGTTTGAGGTTCCCGCCGAAACGGTGATCGAGATCCCGTCCGGAATTATTGGATTTCCTCAATCCAAGCGCTTCGTCATGCTTGAGCACAAGCACCCATTCTCCTGGTTGCACTCAATAGACGATTCAAATCTCGCCTTTGTGGTGGTAGATGGATTTGAGTTCGGTCAACAATTTGAGGTCAAGCCTCCCGTTGGCGATAAAGATACCGATTTAAAAGCGGAGGACGAGTATGCAATCTTGGTGATCGTAACTGTTCGCCCGGATCCTCGACTTACCACAGCCAATTTAAAGGCTCCGGTTTTTGTGAATATGCGAAACCGAAAAGGTATTCAGGTAATCCTTGATGACCCTAGGTACTCGACTCGATTCCCGCTGTGGAGCGAGGAGACCGCGACCCCATCGACGGAAAAGACGCCCACCGAGACCGCCCCGACCACTAAAAGTTAGCTTCCCCCTTTATAGCGCCCGCGTGTGTAACTGACTCCAGAGATTTGATATGCTCCGGCAGGCCCGTTATCTGCAGGAGACAGCTTGACCATCGAACTCCCATCGCTTCTATGTGAGCCAATCGGTTTTATTCGCACAGGCATGCGGGTCAAGTTCGACGCGCCCCGACAAGCTGAGCCGGGCGCCCCAGAGAGAAATGTAATTGAGCTGATTCCAGGCCATCGATTTGAGGAGGCCCTGAGAGATCTTGAGGGGTTCGAGCGTATCTGGCTGGTGTGGTGGTTTGATCGAAATCCCAACTGGCGTCCGATGGTGCGCGCTCCGCGAGGAGACACTCGCAGGAGGGGAGTTTTCGCCACGCGGGCACCCCATCGTCCCAATCCGATTGGTATAACCTCAGTGAGGCTTTATGAGGTACGAGGACGTGAGTTGATAGTTGGGGGAGTAGATCTTCTTGATCGCACACCAATCCTGGATATCAAACCTTACATCTCTGAGGTTGACGCTTTTCCAGGCATGCGAAATGGATGGTTGGGATCCGTGGAGGGGACTGAGAGCTCCTCTGAGAAATACATGGTAGCGCTGACTCCTTTGGCCGCGGAGCAGATGGAGTGGTTGCGGAAAACATGGCAGGTTGATTTTGAGGATAAGGTGAAAGCGATCCTGGAGAGAGAACCCAGGCCTAGTCGCCGACATCGCATCACTGGCAAAAAAGATGGCCTGTTTCGTTTGAGCAGCGGTAGTTGGAGAGTTTTTTTCTCGTGCGGCGAGGGAGGGGTCTTAATTGAAAGAGTCGCGCCTGGATTTCCGCTTTCCCTTCTCACAAAGGATGGATTCGAGGTTATTCCGGATTACCAAGCGCAATTGGCGTTTGAGGAGTTGTGGCCGTCCTAACCGCGAGGTGAAATATTGTGGCGGTGGCGGTTCGCGTGCCGGGTGCGATGTGAATCAGAAGTATTGATGGTGATTGTAATATCTCGGCGGCGCCCGACCCGGGCGCCCTCCAAACAAAACAATTTCGGTCGACCATCGGGACAATCGGGTATTACCTTCCGCACGCAACGTCGAGCGCAAACAAATAATGACGGTGATTGTAATATCTCGGCGGCGCCCGACCCGGGCGCCCTCCAAACAAAACAATTTCGGTCGACCATCGGGACAATCGGGTATTATCTTCCGCACGCGACGTCGAGCGCAAACAAATAATGACGGTGATTGTACTATCTCGGCGGCGCCCGACCCGGGCGCCCTCCAAGATCTACCCGAACGTGAAGAGGCCGAAAAAAGGGCGAAAGGCTCCCCGCCCAGAGAGCTCACTGGCTTTTCAGGATATGCCATTCCCCTACCACCGCGAGCTCCTCTTTGGACTGCGATAACTCTCTCAGCTTCGACAAATCCCTCGTTCGAACCAAAAGAATATCCGCTGGTGGCTGAGAGATTTGGGTTTCATCGATTCGAATGGCATCAATCGCCGCAGGACGACCAAGAGGGCCATAGAATGTGGCGGAGAAGGGGAAATAGAATGGAAAGCCGACCTTGATATCGGTCCTGTCTCTAAAGAGAGTTTGGACCGTTTCAAGTGCTCTTCGAGTCGAACGTTTATCGGAGATATATCGATCAAAGCTTAAGATGGCACAGGCATAGGTGCCACAACAAAAGACGCTTACATATACGATCGAGGTCAATTCATTCTTGAAGCGGTCAGGGTGAAGTGAGAGTGACAGGAGAGCGAAACCGGCCAGGACTGATACGGCGAAGGTAAGGGGAGGGCTTTTGAACCAGAGGGAGGCTGTTCCTCCGATGATGAGAACGAGACCTAAGCCCACAATCGTTGTTCTTAGCATAAGTGTGATAGATTCAGTTGAACACCAACGACGGGATCTGTTTTGTTCCCAGAGGGCAGCTAC
>JAFMIS010000308.1 GCA_017853915.1 bacterium | reverse complement strand
GGGCGCTTGATCTTTTTTCCTTTCGCGAAGACAGCGAACTCCGGCCCAGGAATACGATGATAGCTCAAAACCTTACGGGTTAACGCCTTATCGCGAGCGAGCACCATACCGCGAGGATTACAGCCGGTGTACGGGACTTGCATCAACTCAAGATAGCTAACTACGTTTTGATCGTAGATCGGCTGATCATGAAACTCCTCAAGGAGATTAAAAACGATATCGGGCTTAAACTCCTCCAGCGCGGTACGAAGTACACCAAGGTCGTACCGAACTCCCAACATCCTCGCCTCATGTCCTAACTTGGCGAGCGTCGCGAACACATATTGCTCGGTGCGCCACTGCTCATCATGAAAATCCTTTCGCTCCGATGCTCGTGCCGGGGGGACGAAATCCTCATGAGTGAGGCAGAGGACCTTCAGGCTCTTCATAACGCAACTCGATGTCGCCCACTATGGAGATAATTCATCGTTTGAACGGTGAGGAGTACCGTAAACTGCTTGAGGGTTTCCTCTTCAGGATACATCAGTCGAAGCCCCAACTCAGAGCATCGAACGATCATCGCTTCCAATACCTTATCGATAGTATATTGATAGGTTCCCGTCCAGCGAGAAACAACCGATCGAATACCCCGCTGTTTTCTCTTGATAAATCGGGACGCAAGTTGGTTTTTCGCGAATTCCGCTCGATCCGAGAAGAGGAAACGGAGGTCCTTGTCATAAAAACTAGGGTGCTCCTTTCCGTATTTCTGACGCCGCGTAGCATAGTGCTCTCCAAGCGTCTTCGAGAGCGTATCTAAGGAATCCAGGGTGCGAGAGTTGTTGACGGGCGCCTCCTTTCCCGCGATCTCCTGCATTAACTGATCCATGTACTCGAGCTTCTTGAACGCTGGCCAGCCGTTGTACCGCTCCTGCCAGCGAGAATGTGGAGTAAGCCACACGGCAAAGGTCTCCGCGAAATCCTCATCGGGATGACTCTGAGCGTACCAAGGATCGAGGTGCAGCACGAAACTCTTACTGTATGGACGCGGTGAGTAATACTCTGGATACGGCACGGAGGATCTTCCGAACACCTTGCGGCGCTGCTTTCGCAAGCGCAGTCGATACGCATTCTCAATCGCGTGTCCTACCTCATGGCGAAGGATCTTGAGGCACCACGCCTCGTCCCCTCCCTCCACCTCAAGCAATTGGGCTCGCTCCAATTTTTCAAGGCGCGGATGAGCTAAGTAGAAAGGAATAGCGATACCGGGAATACCGTCTGGCGAAAACCACTCGTCTGAGAGCCAGAAGTGCGGTCGAAAGGTCAAATTTCGATCATCAAGCTCCTGCTGTACGCGTGCCGTGCGAGCCTCCAGCGCCGTACCTGCAATCGTCAGATTCAGGTCGCACATTCGCACCTTCAGTAGCTGCTCGTCAGTCAGCTCAAGCCACCACAAACCCTCCTTCGACGAACTCCGCTTCGATGTAGTACCCGCCATAGAAACAACTACGTCTTAGAAACCAAACCTACACAGCGCTCCGGGTTGAACCCTCCAACCTGTCGCTCTGAATACACTCCAGGCGTTTTCGATCTCCGGCCGGCTCAGAAAAGAGGTCTCGTAAGGTCCAGGGAGGACGAACATACGCCCGCATCTCACCTCCCGATACATCCAGAGACACCACTGCATCTTCCCCAGCACCCAACGATACTATTCCGTCGCATACTCCTCGTACTGATGTGGTGGGACAAAGCCGTTGAAGACCATCGCACAGTTCAGCCACACTCACGCTGTAGGATACCGAGAACTTATACTCACCGGGCGCTACCTCTGATGTGCCTTGTAGAGTCGGCATCGGTGTGCCATTTAACGACGCCGCCATGATCTGTATATCGGGGGAACTACGACTGAACGACAATCGAGCGACAGCTTCAACGGGAAGATCCTGGACTCCTGGCGCTCGCACGACACAACCTGCTGTGACACAGAGCATAGGTATCAAAAAGCTCCCCCTCATGAGATCTTCTCCCCATCGTCTGATGATTCCGGTAACGAAGCCTCCATGATCCGCATATCGGGCCAACTACGAGCGAACGAAATTCGCGTCACACCTTTGGCGGAAAAATCCTGGGCTCCTGGCGCTCGCACAACACAATTTGCTGACACACAGAGCATAGGTATCAAAAGGCTCCGTCTCATGAGATCTTCTCCCCATCGTCTGATGATTCAGGATCTGGCTCTCCAACGAGGCCCGACGCAAGCGCAGCCGCATAACGCGCGGTGCCCCTCACAACAACGTCGCAGGTCTCAGTGGCCGGATCAAAAACAATCGAGGCCTTACCACTCTCGAGCTGCCTCACGACCGACTGAACCTTACTCTCCAAAGAGTACACAACATCTCCGTAGTCCGTTCCCTCGCGGGTCACGTATTCCTCTACTATTGCTCGCAGAAGCTCGGGGCGTAAACTCCCATGAGGAATAATCATAACGCGTTGTGTGTTAATTCAATTGGCACAGCAATCGACAACTCTTAGTGATGATGGTGTCCACCTGGCCCATGAGCATGTCCGTGCGCCAACTCCTCAGGTGTGGCTACCCGAACTGCCATCAGCTCAATCTCAAAATGGAGCGCCTCTCCCGCCAATGGATGGTTCGCGTCGAGAACTACCACCTCGTCGTTTATCTCCACAATACGGGCTGGAATAACCTCGCCTTGAGGAGACTGAAGCTCAACAACCTCGCCCGCTCCGACATGCGCCGGAAGTGTCCACTCACTCTTTGGAACCGATATTACAAGCTCCTCTTGTCGCTCTCCGTATCCCTCTTTGGCTTCAACAGTGACATTAAATTTCGCGCCCACTGTCTTCCCAATCAGAGCGTTCTCTAAGCCGGATACGATCTGCCCATACCCATGCAGGTACGATAAAGGATCAGAGCCGCTCGACGAATCAAGAACCTGTCCGGCTTTATCCTTCAATGTGTAGTGAAACGAAACCACCATGTTTTTTGCGACGAGTGAAAGGCTATCCATAAACTTACCCTTGTAGATACACGGTATAAAGACAGCCCGAGCCTCACGCTACCGCCTGCTGCCACAGGCGAGACGCTACCATAGGCCTGTGCCACGGGATACAGCCATGGCGGGGAAAGTGTGAGCCCCGGAAGGGGGTGGCGCTGAGGTGCGCCGGGCCCCTGACTATGGTAGGATACGCCACCTTATGTCAGAGACTATCGAGCTTAAAGAGGTTCAAGCCCAGGCCGCCAAGCGCCGAACTTTCGCTATTATTAGCCACCCAGACGCGGGAAAGACAACCCTTACTGAGAAGCTGCTGCTGTA
>JAFMIS010000307.1 GCA_017853915.1 bacterium | reverse complement strand
CCCGAGCCCCACCCCTATATTCCGATCAGGCTTCGATATGACTATCTCCAAACCCGCCATCGCCACCCCCGCGAGCGACTTCTGGCTCGTAGGTGGGCTCTCGATCATCGCGCTCTCGCTCCTGGCTGTGAGTAATTTCGCCGGGTCAAACGAACTCGTTCTTGAGAACTACATCATCCTGACGGTGCTGCTGAACGGCACTCACTTCTTGGCCTCATACCGTCTATTGTATTCGTCGCGGGCCTTCGCCCTCACCTATCCGTGGGCCTCCGTGTACGTGCCTGCGCTCCTTGTTATCTACGGTTTTGGCACGCTGATACTTACCATCCCCTATCCCTCTATCACCTTACCGGTTGAACTGTTGCTCGCTACCGCATCTCTTTACCTGGCGCTGCACTACACCGGTCAGGCCTGGGGCATGATGGCCTCCTTCGCCTATCTGGATGGGGTGAGATTCCAGCCACACGAGAGGAGAATCCTACGGCTATGCCTGAGAACCATGGCGATCTGGCACGCAGTATGGGCCCTGCGGCTGCTCTGGACTCCATCCGTGAGCATGGCTCCCTACGTCGAGCTACTCTCATACATCCTCAATACGATGGGCGTTCTTTCTCTCGTTGTAGGCGTGCTCTGCCTCGCGTCGGTCGGCCGAGCGAACGGCCAACGAGTCACGGCGAGAATCGTAGTTCCATACGTCGCGCTTCATGTGTGGTACGCGTTCCTGTACGTCTTTCCTCAGTCAATCTTTTGGGTTTAGATCTTTCACGCGCTACAGTATCTACCATTCCCGTTCCGGGTAGAGCTCAATCGAGCCTCTCATTCTCCCCAGTCAAAAAATAATTTTGCTACTAGTGTCGCATATCTCGGCACGCTAGCAGCCCTCAGCGCGATCATATTTGGCTACATACCGTGGTCGGCTGAAGCAATCGGTCCTGGCGCTCGTTCAGTATGGGTGGTCATAGCCGCGATCATCAATATACACCACTACTTCATTGACGGATGCATCTGGCACATTAGCAATCCCGTCGTAAGCCAGGAACTATTTGCCCATACAAAGCACCGCTAACGCCCTGCAACAATAAGCCCCCATCTCATTTTTTCGCCTTTTGAGCAGTCAAAACTCAGTATACGATTACCGGGAAGCGATTCCTTGACATAGGCAGGCTTGCCGGAAGCCTCTGAGAGATTCCATGGCCATGGTACATAGAATAGCCATCCGTAACCGGGCACGACGCGCGAGTCTATCGTTACATCAAGGATGTCAAAGTAATCAAACTGCTCACCATAGGACGAGCCCTATCACATCCTTTATGAATTTTTACTGAACTACCTCATGAAGAATCTTCTGCGCCACCCATTTCTCTACCCGCTACTTGTTATAGCTATCGCCTACTGCACGTATCTTCACGACTTTAGCAAGCCCCCCAACCTCTTTTGGGACGAGAACTATCACATCGCGAGCGCTGAAAAATTCCTGACCGGAACATTCTTTCAAGAGCCTCATCCACCGCTTGGAAAACTCCTCATCGCTCTCGGAGAGAAAATCGTGCATCCGGACAGCAATCTGACGGCGATGCACGACACGCTGCACGCCACGGGCCAGAACGCCCCAGCATCATTTGAGGGCTTTCGACTCTTTCCTGCGCTGCTCGGATTTCTGGGAGCGCTCGTTTTTTATTTCGTTATGCTTGAGATCACATCGAGGCCCTCATTGGCATTCGTTTTGTCGTTCTTATACCTCTTTGACAACGCCCTCATCGTTCACCTCCGTTCAGCGATGCTGGAGGGCCCGCAGTTATTCTTCCTGCTGCTGGTATTTTTGCTCTCGTTGCGATTGGCAAGAGCCGAGAAAAGAACTGGGGCCTTGGCCGTAGCGGCGGGGTGCGCCTTCGGAGCGGCTCTCAATATAAAAATCAACTCCTTGGATTTTGCCCCCCTCTTTTTGTGGGCGTTTTGGAGATGGCGGGGCGATCCTCGAAATCTTTTAAAACACATCGCCTTAACTGTGCTTCCCCTATTCATCACCACCATAGCCGTCTGGAGCACCACCTATTACCTATCGCGAAATATCAACCCCGCTCTTGAGAACAAGGGGTTCTTTAGGGCGTCAACGGAGCTCAAGAGCACTCTCACCTCTCCCACCCCCCAACCGATCAAAGGCACCATCTATCTGCTACGAGATTACTGTAGCTTCTTAAAAAGCTATACGAGGGGCGTACCACAGCTTAATTATTGCAAGACTCAAGAGAACGGAAGCTATCCTCTCTTGTGGCCCCTTGGGGCAAAAACAATCAGCTATCGCTGGAATCGCTCAGGAGCGACAACTCAATATCTCTATTTGGTCGCGAACCCGGTCATCTGGTGGAGCGCTCTCGCGGCTCTCCTGATCACAGGTAGCCTTTTACTCACGCGCGCCATCGGGCTTTATTCGGTCAAGCTTCCTCGTGAGAATCTACTCACGTTCCTATTCTTCCTGCACCTCACGTATATGGCGACCGTCCTCAACGTCCCCCGTGTTCTGTATCTCTATCACTACTTCATTCCGCTGATACTTTCGTTCGCGATGATTGCGATCCTTGTTACCGATCTCAGCCTGGTCGGAGGGATGGCGGCGTGGAGCGCTCGTCGCAAAAAGTCCCTCGTTTTCATCTGGTGCTCCGCGTGTATTCTCGTATTCGCCTTCTTTAGCCCTCTCACCTACTACCGCCCCCTCACCGCGGATCAATTCGCGCGGCGCTCGATCCTTCGTCTCTGGGATCTAACGTGCGCTGAATGCTCATCGGTGGACCCCATCGCTCGCCCCCTCGAGGAAAATAAGGGGGGCCTCGCTTCGAAACGCGAGTGGCTCCTCCACATCGGAGCTCTTGCCTCACGAAAGATCACTCAGCAATGGGGCGAGCCTAGAGAGGGTCTCTCAGTAACGAGCGAGAAAGTCGCCGTAAATGGCATCGAGTATCAAAATGTTCTGGGCGTTCACGCTCAATCTGAGGTTATATTCCCTCTCAATCGCGAATTCGCGACCTTCTCGACAAACGTGGGGCTTCCGGACTACATCCTTGCACAAAATGACGACAAACCTCACGGCACGGTGGAGTTCTCAATTCTTGGGGATGGGAAACCGTTGTGGCGCTCAGGGATCGTTAAAGCTGGCGAGCCCGCGAAGTCAGTAACGATTGACGTTTCACAGGTAAAAGACCTGACTCTCTCAGTTACCGATGCTGGGGATGGGATAAACCTGGATCACGCCTGTTGGCTCGAGCCGAAGCTAACAAAGGCCGCGACGGCGCCTCACTGATTAAACCGCCTCGTGGCACA
>JAFMIS010000017.1 GCA_017853915.1 bacterium | reverse complement strand
CACATGACAAAAGCGGTTCCCGCGGTAAGCGTAATCACGGTGATTATCTCAAAAGAAAATCCAGGCGTCGCGAGCCCCTTGGACTCAAGCGCCCGAGCGATCATATAGCTCTGCACTATAGCCAATAAAATTGTACCCTGACGTGTATACCGAGTTATCACCCGACGACCAGCGTCACCCTCTTTCTTTAGATTTTCGAGATACGCGAAACTTGGGGTCAAAAGTTGAATGATGATAGAGACCGTAATATACGGCGATATTCCCAACACGAAGATAGAGAACTGCTCAAGCGCTCCCCCCGAGAAGAGATTAATAAGACCAAAGAGCGTATTCGCGTTCGACTCAAACATCTGGCGAATCTTGTCGACGTCAACCCCTGGGGTTGATACAAACACACCGAATCGATACACCGCCAACATACCGATGGTAAACATGAGCCTCTTCTTAAGCTCTGGTATTTGAAATACAGCCAACAAGCCGTTCATTCGAACCTCTATAGTAGTAACACACGCACACAAAAAGCGGCCCAAAAGGCCGCCCTCACTATACCCAGAAGGCGAGCAAGTAGCACGGCGAAAATAACCTCACTCCTCGAAAAACTCCAGCGGAGAGACTCCTTTCGTCACGACTCACGTCCTCATGACACCGCAATAAAAACGGGCCTCGAAGGGCCCGTTTTTTTTGAGACAAAAATCTCGTCGCGATTTACGCCGAGAGCAGCTCCACGCTTCCACCAGCGGCCTCGACCTTGGCGCGAGCGCCAGCCGAAATCGCGTGTACCTTCAGGTGCAGCTTCTTTGTCACCTTCTCAACATCGCAAAGGATCTTAACTCCAGCGCGCTGAGAGCTCTTCTTCGCGTATCCGAGAGTCTGAATCTTCTCAAGATCTACCGTGGTTCCGTTATCAAGGCGCTCAAGCACTGAGAGCCGCACGATGCTGTAGTCGTTCGCGCCACGGACGGCGCGGCGGGACGTAAATCCAACCTTCGGGAGACGACGGTATAAAGGCATCTGACCTCCCTCGAATCCGGCGCGAACTCCGCCACCAGAGCGAGCTGTCTGCCCCTTGCCACCACGACCCGAGGTCTTTCCATGACCTGAACCCTCTCCTCGGCCGACGCGAGTACGGGCCTTACGAGCGCCCACGTTGGGTTTGAGATTATTGAGTGCTAGAACTTTCTTGCTGGCCATATAAGCCTCACTACCTACTACTTTCGTTACTTAACTGGGGCAACCTCAACGAGGTGCGCTACCCGCTTAATCATTCCCTTAACGCTGTCATTGAGCGTAAGCTCCTTCTGCTTGCCAATAGCTCCAAGCCCGATCGCCTTGAGCGTTCGAACGGTCGTAGGATTACGTCCGATATGACTTCGCACCTGCTTTACAATTACCTTGCTCATACAACACCGTCTGAATAATACCGTGGATTATGCCACTCCTTTACACTTAGAAAGGATGGTACCCCATCTCCTCAAGCTTAATTCCGCGAACCGCCGCGACCACCTCTGGCTCCTCTAAACCGAGCAAACCAGCAAGAGTAGCACGAAGTACGTTCTGCGCTGTGCTCGAGCCGATGCACTTAGTACGAATATCTTTGATACCACAAACATCCATCACCGCTCGCACTGAAGCTCCAGCGATAACTCCAGTTCCTGGCGCGCCTGGCTTCATAATAACCGTTGAGGGGCCTGACTTGCCCACCACATCGTGAGGGATTGAAGTACCCTTAAGAGGAATCTTCACGAGGCGCTTGCGAGCCTGCTCCGAAGCCTTACGGATAGCATCAGGAACCTCAACAGACTTACCGAGGCCGAAGCCAACGTGTCCGCGACCATCTCCAGTAACCACGAGGGCACTGAAACTGAATCGGCGACCGCCCTTTACTACTTTAGCTACACGGTTAATAAAAACCGTCTTGTCAGTCAGCTCACCGCACTGGTCAACCGTTACTCTGCGACTATCGAGTGTATCTTTAAAAGCCATACGTCTCCGAACTAAAAATTCAGCCCACCTTCCCGAGCACCATCAGCGAGCGCCTTTACTCGTCCGGTGAAAAGGAAACCGTTTCTGTCAAAAACAACTGTACCGATCTGCGCCGCCTTCGAGCGCTCAGCCAGCACAAGACCGACTGCTCGTGCCGCCAACACAGACTTGAGGCTCTTCTTGTCGGCCGACTCACCTGAAGCGAGCTTTGCGATCGTAGCCTGCACCTCTTTGTCGAGCGTAGACGCAGCGACGAGGGTCTTCTGCTTCTCATCAACGATGAGCTGCGCATATGTGTGCTTCGAGCTTCGAAAAACACTCAATCGAGGCTTCTCAGATGTCCCCGAGATCTTCTTACGGATCTTGAGCTTGATCTTCGCTCTCGCTGTTTTTGCTAATTTTTTACCGTGCGTTGCCATATGTGGCTACTCCTACTGCCGCCTACAAACTACTTCTTACCGGTCTTACCAGCCTTACGTCGGACTACCTCATCAGAGTACTTAATACCCTTTCCAAGGTACGGCTCTGGCGGCTGCTTGTCGCGAACCTTAGCCGCGAACGTGCCCAACAACTCTCGATCGCTCGACTCAAGTTCAATCTGGTTCTTGTTGATTGTGCACTTGATACCTGCTGGGATCTCCATGACTACTTCATGCGAGAAGCCAACGGCGAGAACCAAATTTTTGCCCTGGGTCTTGGCGGTGTAACCTACTCCGTTCAACTCAAGCACCTTCTTCCAGCCAGCACTCACGCCTTTGACCATGTTGTTGATGGTCGCGCGAGCTGTTCCGTAATCCGCCTTTGCCTGAGCGTCACTGCCCGTCATCGAGACTGAGAAATTGCCATCCACAACCTCAACCTTAATTCCAGGTCGGATTGAGTAGGACAACTTACCCTTAGGCCCCTCAACAGAGACCGTGTTTCCAGCTACCGCCGCTTTCACCCCTTGTGGGATAGTGACCGGCAATTTTCCAATACGTGACATGGTATACCTCTATTCCTTATCCAACGAGAGCGATAACCTCGCCACCAACGCGACTCTTACGAGCCTCGTGGTCCGACATAACACCCTTTGACGTTGAGACAATCGCTACGCCTAAACCACTGCTTACGCGAGGCAACTTCTCCATTTGAAAATACTTGCGACATCCCGGACGAGAGACCCGCACAGCGCGAGTGATGACAGGGCGTCCGCTTGAGAAATACTTCAAGCTTACCTTGAGCGCCGCACGGCCATCGAGATCCTTCGAAGCCTCAAAGCCATCGATGAACCCCTCCTTCTTCAACACCTCAAGAACGCTCTTATTGAGCTTCGAGGCCGTAACAATCACCGACCTATGGCCGGCGCGTTGTCCGTTTCGAATCCGAGTGATCATGTCTGAAATGTGATCGTTTATCATAAGATTCTTCCCTGCCTACTACTTACGGAACGGCATTCCCATTAATGCGAGCAACTCTTGACCCTCTTCATCCGTCTTGGCTGACGTTACGAAGGTAATATCGAGCCCTCGGATCTGATCGAGCTTCTCAATCTCAATCTCAGGGAACACGATCTGCTCCTTAATCCCCATAGTGTAATTTCCACGACCATCAAAGCCCTTTCGAGGAACTCCGCGGAAGTCGCGCACGCGAGGAAGCGCTACCGCGATGAGGCGGTCGAGAAACTCCAACATGCGCTTCTTGCGCATCGTCACCATAACTCCGATCGGGAGACCCTCACGAAGCTTGAACGCAGCGATCGACTTCTTAGCGCGAGTCACAACCGGCTTCTGCCCGCTGATCGCTGTCATCGCATACTCAACAAACTGAATAGCCTTTGAATTGTTAACCGCATCCCGAACGCCCGTGTTAAGAACGATCTTTTCGAGCTTCGGAACCTGCATCGGCGAAGAGTAATTAAACTTCTTCATCAGGGCAGGAACAACATTCTGCTTATAATGTTCCGCTAAACGACTCATACTTCCCCTCAAGCCACACTACGCATCAAGCTGCACAAACTTCTTGCTGGTCGGATCCTTGTACCCACGGACTCGCGTGCCGTCCTTCAACGTGCTTCTCGTCAAACGTACAGGCTTCTTCAACTTCTCGACGTAATACATGACGTTCGAGATATGAACCGACTTCTCAACTTGAATCTTACCGCCCTCTTGGCCAGGCCCCTGGGCTTTCTTGTGACGAACGAAGAGGTTCAAGCCATCCAGGATGACTCGATCGCCTTTCTCGCCCACGATTGCCTTGATCTTGGACACTTGACCCTTAATCGGCCTCTTCTGCTTATTACCACCAGCGATAACCATGACAGGATCGCCTTTCTTAAGCGCGGTCGGAACTTTATCTATCTTATCTGTTTTCTTAGCAGCCACCTTACACCTCCACCAACTACAGCACTTCCGGTGCCAGAGAGACGATCTTCATAAACTTCTTTCCGCGGAGCTCACGCGCTACCGGGCCGAAAATACGAGTTCCGATCGGCTCCTGAGCGTCGTTAATGAGAACCGCGCTGTTATCGTCAAATCGAATGAACGAGCCATCCTCACGCGAAACAGCCTTCGCCGTTCTTACCACAACCGCCTTGTGAACCGATCCTTTCGCGATCTTTGAGTTAGGAGTCGCCTCCTTCACAGCGACGACGATTACGTCGCCTACACTCGCGTAACGTCGACGGCTTCCACCGAGAACCTTTACGCACACCACCTTGCGAGCGCCTGAATTGTCCGCTACATCGAGCAATGACTTAAGCTGAATCATACTTCCCTACCGTCCAAAAATTCTAAAGACTACTCCGCCTTTGTGATGATGGACTCGAGCTTCCATCTCTTAAGCTTGCTCATCGGACGCGTCTCAACGATGCGAACTCGATCCCCTACACCGCACTGTCGTGACTCATCATGCGCGTAGAACTTCTTAGTCTTACGAACAAACTTACCGTAGGTCGCGTGTCGCACCTGACGAACCACCGAAACCACGATCGTCTTGTCCATCTTGCTACTAACTACAACTCCGTCCTGGGTCTTACGAAGACCGCGCTCTGAACTTGTCGTCTTTGAAGCAGCATCAGTCGCCGCTGCCTTGGCGCTGGCTTTGGTTGCCTTTTTCTTTGTCTCTGCCATAACACTTCCTACTAATCAGAGCTTCTAAACCCCTAAATTCGTTATTATTTAAGCGGCCTTCTTCTTTAAGGCTGTCTTAACCCGCGCCAATGCCCGACGCGTCTCCTTGAGCTGGTGACTCTTCTCAAGCTGCTTCGAGCCCTGCTTGAAACGCAGCCGCATCAACTCCTCGGCTAACTTGTTAGCCTTGTCCTGTAGAGCCCCCTTATCTAAGCCCGCGATTTCTTTAAGAAATTCCTGACGTTTCATACACCTACTACCTACTCACTTTGCAGCGAAAACGAGGCCGAACTATGCCGACTTTTCGCACCTAAATCAAGCTACTGCTACGAATCACTATTTTGGTCTTAATCGGCAACTTTGCGGCTGCCAACTCAAGCGCCTCACGAGCTATAGGCTCTGTAACACCCGTAATTTCGTACATGAGACGACCCTGCTTGACTTCAGCAACCCACAACTCTACTGAACCCTTACCCTTACCCATTCGCACTTCAGCAGGCTTCTTGGTAAGTGGCTTGTCTGGGTACACCTTGATCCATACCTTTCCACCACGCTTAAGGTGACGAACCATGGTCTGTCGAGCAGCCTCGATCTGGCGGTTGGTTACCCACCCCGCTTCCATCGCGCGAAGACCAAACTCACCGAACTCCAAGGTACACCCACGGGTCTCCTTGATCTTAAGGTGACGATATAACTTCATCTGCTTGCGATAACGTGGCTTCTTTGGCTGTAACATACACTACTCCGAACAAACTCCTGCTTCCGTCAGACCCATTGGTCTGCGTCAAGACTACATCTGAATTGCTTCAGCGGCTGCCTCCTCACCTGGAGCAAACTTCTCACCCTTGAAGACCCAAACCTTCACACCGATCACGCCGTAGGTTGTTTGTGCCTCAGCGAAACCGTAGTCAATCTCAGCGCGTAAGGTGTGGAGAGGAACTCGCCCCTCTCTTGTCGCCTCGGTTCGAGCGATTTCCGCTCCGTTCAAACGACCCGATACGCGAATCTTGATACCCTCAGCTCCAACTCGCTGAGCACGACCTACAGCCTCTTTCATGGCGCGACGAAAGTTAACGCGACGCTCAAGCTGAAAAGCGATGCCCTCGGCTACGAGCTGCGCGTCCATGTCAGCCTTACGGGCCTCGATGATGCTCAAATTGACATCACGCTGAACGAGATTCTTGAGCTCCTTACGAAGGTCCTCGATGTCCTTGCCCTTCTTTCCGATTACCAAACCGGGCTTCGCGGTATAGATGTTAATCTTCACCCGTGCCGCAGCTCGCTCAATCTCTACCTTAGCGATACCAGCAGCCTGAAGCTTGGCCTTTACGAACTTGCGAATCTTGACATCCTCGCCGATGAATCGAGCGAACTCGCGACTAGCAAACCACTTTGACTGCCAGCTCTCAATGATTCCTACTCGCAAACCGCGTGGGCTAACTTTTTGTCCCATATCAGAACTCCCTTCCTAAAATCTTACTTCTCACCGAGAACGATAGTCATGTGCGACGAGCGCTTGCGAATTGGGGTGGCACGACCGTGCGCGGCCGGCATATAACGCTTCAGCGTCTGCCCCTCATCTACCCAGCCCTTCGTAACCCAAAGGCGATCAACATCCGCGCGCGCATGCTCTCGAGCATTCGCTACCGCGGACTGCAGGAGCTTCAATGCTACCTTCGCGCCCTTCTTCGGCGAAAACTTCAGGATCGCGAGCGCTGGCTCAACCTGCTTCCCACGGATCAGGTCTATCACCAACCGAGCCTTGCGTGGCGACATACGAATGCTTCGGAGGGTAGCTGACGCCACCTCACTCTTTTCAGCTTGCTTAGTTGTCTTCTTAGCCATAACTCTAACCTCGATACTTCCCTACAACGAGTCTCCTTATGCCGCACCCGGTGTCGATGAGGCAGCTGCCTTCGCGGAGTGACCATGGAACGTACGAGTCGCGGAGAACTCTCCCAACTTGTGACCAACCATATTCTCCGTTACGAACACAGCGTTGAACTTGCGTCCGTTGTGAACGGCAAATGTTATCCCGATCATATCCGGCGTAATCGTGGAACGACGCGACCATGTCTTGATCGGGCCCTTGTGCGCACCAGACTTGGCCCGCTCAATCCACTTCAACAAACTGTTATCTACAAATGGTCCTTTCTTAACTGAACGAGCCATAGTTGCCCCTCACTACCTTACTTACGTCTACGAACGATAAACTTCTGCGTACGCTTATTAACGCGAGTCTTAAGACCCTTCGCCAACAAACCGGTTGGAGAACATGGATGGCGACCTCCGGCCGACTTACCTTCTCCTCCTCCCATCGGATGATCGACTGGATTCTTCGTGACACCACGATTGTGCGGACGACGATTCAACCAGCGGCTGCGACCAGCCTTTCCGATTACGATATTCTGATGCTCAGGATTGCTTACTGAACCGATCGAAGCGTAACACTCCAGCGATACCTTTCGAGTCTCGCCTGACGGAAGCTTCACCGTACCGTACTCACCCTCCTTGGCTACCAACTGAGCGGCATTTCCAGCGGAGCGCACCAATTGAGCATCACCCTTAATCTTAAGAGCAATATTGTGGATATTCTCTCCAAGCGGAATCGCCTTCAGCGGAAGAGCGTTACCAGGCTTAATATCAGCCTCAGGGCCCGAGCTAATTACCTGCCCTACGGTCAATCCCTGTGGCGCCAAAATATAGCGCTTCTCACCGTCGGTGTAGGTAACCAACGCGATACGAGCCGAACGATTCGGATCGTATTCGATCGTTGATACGGTGCCCTTAATACCAACCTTATCACGACGGAAGTCAATGACACGGTAGCGACGCTTATGTCCTCCACCCTTGTTGATGTTGGTGTTACGGCCGTAGTTGTTACGCCCACCGGTCTTTGAATACTTCGCCAACAGCCCCTTCTCTGGACGATCAGTCGTGATATCCGAGAAATCGGCGACGGTTAAATAACGCCGCGTTGGTGTAAATGGTCTGAATATCTTAGCAGCCATACGGTCCCTCTAACAATTATAACCCTTCAACGAGGTCGATCTTGCTACCCTCTGCAAGCGTCACATAAGCTTTCTTGTAGCCGGCGCGCTTTCCCACTCCCGTCACGGTTCGCTTTAGCTTCCCGATAAAACGGCAGGTTCTAATAGCATCAACTTTCACTGAAAATACTCTTTCGACAGCTCCGCGAATCTCCGTCTTCGAAGCACGGGGATCGACGCGGAAGGTTACGGTTTGACCCGATGCTCCCACCATCGCGCTCTTCTCGCTAATAACTGGCGAGAGGATGATCCCGTAATCCGCTACCCGAGCCGCTTCAGTTTTTACCTTCTTCTTTGCCATAACACCTTCCTCGCGCTCTTACTTCGTTGACTCACCAACTCGAGCGTCTAGCTCACCGAGAGCCGCGCGCACGCAGAGCACACTCTTATTATTCAAGAGGTCGTACACGTTAACACCAGACGCTGGCAGTACCGTGACACCTTTGATATTCCGAAATCCGAGAGCGAACTTCTCGCGCTCAGCCGACTTCTCATTTGGAACGATAATCAACACCTTACGCTCAGCCAAACCAACCTTCTTGAGAAGTGCGGCAGCTTCGCGCGTCTTACCAGCTACACTCTCCATACCCTCGAGAACAGAGAAGTCCTCCGACGCTGTCTTCGCCGACAACGCCGACTGAAGAGCGCCCTTCTTCATCTTCTTAGAGAGGCGGAATTCATACTTGCGAGGAGTCGGACCGTGAACGACAGCACCACCAACCATGAGCGGTGAAATCGTGGTACCAGCTCGAGCGTTACCCGTACCCTTCTGCTTGAAGGGCTTCTTAGCTCCACCCTTCATCTCGCTTCGGGTCAACACATCATGGGTACCCGCGCGGCGCTTAGCGCGCTGCCAGCGAACGGTCCCATGAACCAACTCTTCCTTGATCTGCGCGCCAAACACCGCTGGAGTGAGAGGAACAACCCCTTTCTCCTTTCCGGCCGCGTCAAATAATTTTGCACTTACTACTTCAGAAGCCATATCTATACCTCTAGCGCTCGTCTCTACTTCTTAATCGCCTTACGGATCACAACAAGACTTCCTCGCGCGCCTGGGATTCCCCCTCGCACAAGGAGGAGATTCTCCTCCGGCTTCACGCCTACGACCTGCAGGTTCTGAACTGTTACGTTCGTTCCACCCATGCGTCCTGGCATGCGTTGCCCTTTGAAGATTCGACCTGGGAACTTTCGGCAACCAACGGCTCCAACGTGACGACGCACCTCATGCGTACCACGCGTCATCGGCTGACCCTTCATTCCGTGCCGTCGAACTACTCCTTGAAATCCTCGACCGATTGAAACGCCCGAAATGTCGACCGTCTCTCCGTCTTTGAAGACATCGGATACTGTGACTTCCTTGCCAACCTCGTTCCATCCGAGGCTCTCAGCATCACAGCGAACCTCCTTCACGTGATAGAACGCGCCCTGACCGGCCTTCTTGAATTGCCCAAGCTCAGCTTTATTGCAGCGCTGGTTCTTCTTCGGCTCGAATCCGAACTGCACAGCCGTGTAGCCATGCTCCTCCTTTCCACGCACGTTCAACACGTAACATGGTCCGGCCTGAATTATAGTAACGGGAATACTCTGTCCTTCCGCAGTAAAGACTTGTGTCATTCCCAATTTCTTTCCCAGAATTCCCTCTGGGTAGTGCTTTGACGTCGTCATGAAGAGGTCCCCCTCGTTAAAACTTTAGCAATCTCTCTTTAGTGAAGCTGAATCAACACATCGATACCCGTGGAGAGCTCCAGCTTACCGAGCTCATCGATCGTCTGCTGCGTCGGCTCAAGGATGTCGAGCATACGCTTGTGAGTTCTGATCTCGAACTGCTCGCGCGACTTCTTGTCGACGAATGTCGAGCGGTTCACCGTGAACTTCTCTATGCGAGTTGGCAGAGGAATAGGCCCAGCGACACGTCCACCAGTACGACGAACGGTCTGCACGATCTCGCCCACAGCCGAGTCAAGTAGCTTGTGGTCGTAACCCTTAAGTCGAATTCTTATTAACTGCCCGCCAATCATGGCTTAATCCTCACACAATTCAGATTTAGTATGTTATCCGCAAAACCTTCTAGAACCTAAAAGTGGCGGCGGCATATTCAGCCGCCGCCACATCATACAGAGTCGCTTCAATTACTCTGTGATCTCAGTAACAACGCCTGAGCCTACAGTCTTACCACCCTCACGGATAGCGAAGCGAAGCTGCTTCTCGATTCCGATTGGCTGATAAAGCTCAACATCAACGTTGATGTGATCGCCCGGCATTGCCATCTCCACACCCTCTGGGAGCTTGATGGAACCGGTTACGTCCGTTGTTCTGAAGAAGAACTGAGGACGATAGCCGCTGAAGAATGGTTTATGACGACCACCCTCTTCCTTCTTGAGGATGTACGCCTCAGCCTTGAACTTCTTGTGCGGCTTAACGCTGCCAGGAACGCAAAGGATCTGACCACGCTCTACATCATCACGCTTAAGACCACGAAGGAGACATCCAACGTTGTCACCAGCATGTCCCTCATCGAGGAGCTTCTTAAACATTTCAACGCCGGTAACAACCGTCTTGGTGGTGTCACGGAGACCAACGATCTCAACTTCCTCACCAACCTTGATCTTACCGCGCTCGATACGACCTGTCGCAACGGTTCCACGACCCGCGATTGAGAACACGTCCTCAACTGGCATCAGGAATGGCTTGTCGATATCGCGCTGCGGAACTGGGATGTACTCGTCGATAGTCGCGAGGAGCTTGTCGAAAGCGCCTACGCCGATATCACTCTGCTCTGCGTTGAGAGCCTTAAGAGCCGATCCACGAATAACTGGCGTATCAGCACCTGGGTAGTCGTACTCGCTGAGAAGGTCGCGAACTTCCATCTCTACGAGATCGAGCAGCTCAGGATCATCAACTGTGTCTACCTTGTTGAGGAACACAACGATCTTGGGAACGCCTACCTGACGAGCCAAGAGAATGTGCTCGCGAGTCTGTGGCATCGGACCATCAGATGCGCTTACTACGAGGATCGCTCCGTCCATCTGCGCCGCGCCGGTGATCATGTTCTTAACGTAATCAGCGTGGCCTGGGCAGTCTACGTGAGCATAGTGTCGAGTGGCAGTTTCGTACTCAACGTGCGCGCTGGCGATCGTTACAGTCTTCGACTCGTCACGAACAGTTCCGCCCTTAGCGATATCCTTGTAGGACTTCACTGTTGCAAGACCCTTAGCGGCCTGAACAGATACGAGCGCTGCTGTCGTCGTCGTCTTACCATGGTCTACGTGACCGATAGTACCAACGTTAACGTGGGCTTTGGTTCTATCAAATTTCTTGGTTGCCATTCTCCTCTCCGGTTTTAATTAAACAAGACACCATTAAAAAACATCACTTCTTCACCACGCTCTCCGCAACGTGTGTTGGTACGGGTGCGTAGTGATGATACTCCATAGTGAAGGTGGCTCGCCCTTGTGAGTTTGAGCGCAGGTCCGTGGAGTAGCCGAACATCTCGGCTAGCGGAACTTCTGCCTTCACCGTCTGGGCGCCAGCTCTCGGCTCCATGCCGAGAATACGGGCACGTCGTCGATTCAGGTCACCCACGATGTTGCTGACGAAATCATCCGGGCATACAACCTCCACGGCCATAATCGGCTCGAGCAGCTGTAATTTCGCCTTGTGGCAAGCATCCTTAACACACATGGAGCCCGCGATCTTAAAGGCGATCTCACTCGAGTCAACTTCGTGGAAGCTACCGAAGTAGAGCGTCACCTTCATGTCGATAACGGGGAAGCCCGCGAGGATACCTCCTTCGAGGGCCTCCAGCACTCCGTCTTCGACAGCAGGGATGAACTCCTTCGGAATTACACCTCCCTTAATCTCATCAACAAACTCGTTACCTGAACCTGGCTGAAGTGGCTCCACGCGGAGAAGAACGTGTCCGTATTGTCCACGACCTCCCGTCTGTTTCGCGTACTTACACTCAGCTTCAGCTTTGCCCATGATCGTCTCGCGGTACGCTACCTGCGGTTTGCCCACAGTAGTATCCACGCTGAACTCACGGAACAATCGTTGCTTAATAATATCGAGGTGCAGCTCTCCCATGCCGGAGATGAGGGTCTGACCAGACTCCTTATCAACGCTCACCTTGAGCGAAGGATCTTCTTTCGCGAGCTTCATGAGCGAAAGACCCATTTTCTCCTCGTCAGCCTTAGTCTTCGGCTCGATAGCGATACTAATAACTGGAGCAGGAGCGTGAATGGTCTCAAGCAAGATCGGCTTGTCGACATCGCACAACGTGTCTCCAGTGATTGTCTCTTTGAGGCCCACAGCGGCTCCGATATCTCCGGCGCCAACTTCCTTAACTTCTTCTCGCTTATCGGCGTGCATACGAACTACACGACCAATGCGCTCTTTCTTTCCACGCGTTGAGTTCAGAACTGTTGAACCAGCGGTCACAGCTCCTGAATAGACGCGGAAGAACGTAAGAACTCCCACGTATGGGTCAGTGATAATCTTGAACGCCAGAGCGCTGAGCGGCTGCTCTGGATCTGTCGTGCGCTCTATGAACACCTCTTCCTTCTGATCCGGGTCAGTTCCCTTTACTGGTGGGAGGTCAAGCGGGCTTGGAAGGTAGTCAACAACGGCATCCAACATCGGCTGAACACCCTTGTTCTTAAAAGCACTGCCACACAAAACCGGGAAGAACTCCATCGCGATGGTTCCCTTGCGCAGAGCCGCCTTTACCTCTGGAACCGTGATGGTCTCCCCAGCGAGGTACTTATTCATGATTGCGTCGTCTACTTCTGCACAACACTCAAGGACGTACTCGCGAGCTTTCTCGGCGTCAGCGCGCATATCCTCAGGAATATCCGAGAGCTCGAACTTGGCGCCCTTAGTCTCGTCTTTGTAAAGAATTGCCTTCATCTCCACAAGGTCCACAACCCCGAGGAAATTACTCTCAGCGCCGATCGGCAACTGAATTGGAACCGCCTTAGCGCCCAATTTCTCGCGAATCGACTCGACTCCACCTGGGAAGTCTGCGCCGATACGATCCATTTTGTTGATGAAACAACAACGAGGGACCTTAAACTTGTTAGCTTGGCGCCATACCGTCTCAGACTGAGGCTCTACGCCGCTTACTGCGTCAAACACAGCGATCGCACCATCGAGAACGCGCAAGCTACGCTCTACCTCGATGGTAAAGTCTACGTGGCCTGGAGTGTCGATAATGTTGATCTGATGCTCGGGCAGATCAGCATTCGATCCCTTCCAGTGGCACGTGGTCGCGGCGGATGTAATCGTAATTCCGCGCTCCTGCTCCAGCTCCATGTAATCCATGGTAGCGGCACCTTCATGCACCTCACCGATCTTATAGTTGATACCGGTGTAATAGAGCACGCGCTCTGTAGTCGTCGTCTTACCGGCGTCAATGTGAGCCATGATACCGATATTACGAACCTTGCTTAAATCCCTCTTAGCCACGATCTCTATCTCCTCAAGAACGACCTACTCTCGCTTACCACCTAAAGTGCGCGAATGCCTTGTTAGCCTCGGCCATGCGGTGAGTATCCTCACGCTTCTTAACCGCGGCGCCTCTATTCTGAATCGCGTCAAGCAGCTCATTGGCCAAACGCTCCGAGAGCTTTCTCTCGCTACGGTTAGCTGCCGCTTCCTTCAACCAGCGAAGAGCTAGCGACTGAGCTCGCTCAGCTCGAACCTCAGTGGGAACCTGATAGGTAGCTCCACCTACACGACGAGAACGAACTTCAACGACTGGCTTGATATTCGAGAGCGCTTTGTGGAAGGTCTCAACGGCGTCGGCATTCGACTTCTTTGCCAACTGCTCGAGGGCCCCATACATAGCCTTCTCGGCAACACCCTTCTTGCCGCTATCCATGATTACATTAATAGCCTTACCAACGACCTCATCGCCAAAACGTGGATCCGGTAGAATCTCTCGCTTAAAATCGCGCTTCTTACGTGACATAGTATCCCCTACGAAAAACTATTTAGGCCTCTTGGCGCCGTACTTTGAACGACCCTGCTTACGATCAGCTACGCCCTGTGACTCCAGCTTTCCACGAACGATGTGGTAACGAACTCCCGGAAGATCCTTAACACGACCTCCGCGAATCAACACTTGTGAGTGCTCTTGAAGATTGTGTCCGATACCAGGAATGTAGCTCGTTACCTCCATTCCAGTCGTCAAGCGAACTCGAGCTACTTTGCGAAGAGCTGAGTTTGGCTTCTTAGGAGTCTGTGTATACACGCGAGTGCATACCCCACGCTTCTGTGGACACCGAACTAACGCCGGCGACTTACTCTTAGCTCGCTTTTGGCGACGACGACTTCGAACTAACTGATTAATGGTTGGCATCTCTAGCCTAGCCTCTTCTACGTTCCATTTACACCTTAGTGCTCTTCCGCCTGAACTTGCGCTCAGAGCCCCTCCCACGGCCGGCCAGCATATATGCTGGACTCGCCACGCGGAGAGGCCGCGTGAGTACCATATTTCGCCACCGATTCATAGAGATCGGCCCAAGCGAAATTGAATTACTATCGTCAGTCCCCCCAGCACCCCCTCGGCAGCATCCGTCAGGGTATCTTCGGAACCATCACTATTTCAAAAACTTTCTCCCGATCAGAACGGTTTCACA
>JAFMIS010000306.1 GCA_017853915.1 bacterium | reverse complement strand
AAAGACACCCCGTGACGGAAATCCCTTTGCCTGAATCTCTCGAACGGAACTCACGATGAGTGGAACATCACCGTTCGGCACCTTCTCACCAAGCGTCATGTGGGGCACCCACTGCCCCTTCTGATAATGCGACCCCATCGCCCCTAGCGTCGACTCCATCATCCCGTGCGCGAGCGCATGAGCCTCCAAGAGTTCCTGCGACGGCACTGGAGAGAGAAATACCACGGAGGTTTTATCGCCCGGAAAGACTCCAACCGAACCGATCGCAAAGGAAACCTCTCCGATACGCGGAGCCAACGACCGTACCACGTCATACGCAGCGCCAGACGGCTCCCCCTCTAGGTACCCCAACGTGACATGCGGATGATACTCATACTCCATGTTGAGACCGCGAATACCGCGCGCCATAAGCGCGCCGCGAAGAAACCGTATCGATTCACCCGCCACCTGATCGACCTGAAGCTCTACAGAGAATCCCATGTGTCTACAATCCCTTCTCGAAAATATAGCTCCGCCCCTCGACGAGGCTCTTAAATCGCTCAAACCCTAGAAAGGTTATAACATCCACCGGGTCGTTGTTATGCTGATCTGAGACTAGATCGTTGATATGAATATGAAGATGTCTGACGAACGCCCCATGCTCATAGATGAACGCATCGATACGATCTACCGCCTCCTCTCGGCACGACGCTCCCAATATGAGATGCCCGGTGTCCAGACAGAGGTCGTATCCTTTAGGGATAAAGGCAGTTTGCTCAACCAACGACCACGTTGGCGGCGTAAGGAGCGGCGCGTTTTCCCAGACGACCCGAATCTCTAGCTGTCGCCCAAGGTCACTTACAAAATCCATGAAGGCAAGACCTACCGCCTCGTTCCGCATACTCACGAACTGAATCTCACTGGGAATGTGAAAGTTTATCTCCGCGGCTCCAATCTGTTTTGCGCGCGTTATGTCTCTGATAGCCTGCCCTCGATCAGCCTCAGAGAGAAACCCGAAGTGGGTGGAGGCATGAGGATGGGGACGCCCACGATGATCATACTCAACCCGAAGTGCCGCGTCAGCAATCACCCCGCTCTCTATCTTCTCTATGTCCATAGTCGCTTTCACCGATTTTCTATCCAACATCAAGTGGACTGTAAAACTCGGGGCGCTCGTAATCAACACAAGCGCAAAGCACTCACACACAACTAACAACGCGCTCATCACTCGCTAACAAACCTCGCTATTTGTTAGCACCCGAATTGGTTTTATTAGCGTGCGATTAGCGATGTGTGAGCTCGCAATCCTCTCACCAAATCCTAGCCGTTTCCAAACCATGATTCTGTAGAGAAACGCGAGTGTTTTCTTTATAACGATCGCAAAAGAAAACGCGTATTCAGAAAAAAAGAGCAGTACAGAAAATGGAAACGACCACTGAGCATACAAAGAGTTCATCTCTACCACCTCAAGCCGTGGCGCACCAAACGGCGACACACACCTACAAGCCTCACGCGTGGATAGACCCCCTCAAACAACCCACGATACCTCAACTCGAGCGATACCATGCGGAGCATCCGTGCCAGACGGCGAGACGTATCATCCTACTAGAGATGTATCCGGTCCTTCCCGAATGGCAGCGACAATTCAAAGAGAAATACAACTGGGACGTGAAATTCGAACTGGAAGGTTCCTTAAAAATTGGAAGCCTCATAGGTCCCAAGAGCTCGTTAAATCCTGATCGCCAAGGAGCAAAGGTTGTAGACGTCGACATCAGCCTTCGACTCCCTGACCACCTCGACCCTGAGGACCCTGAGGTTATTAGAGCGGTGAGCGAAGTTACAGGAACCAAGCATTGGCAGAACTTCGACTGGGATTACTGGTCCGTAAAGATCACGGCGGGCGTGTATTTTCAATATCGAAACATCCCAATTCTCCAAGAGCTCGTCGGAACCCAGGAGGTTGAGATCGAGATGGTTGTTCGAACGAACAAGTCGACGGTCGCCTTTGCCGACTACTGGAATCAGATCTTCACCCCTCCTGAGATAGAACAACAAATACGGGAGAAGAAAGAAGCGTCGGCACAAGGAAAGGAAGCCTATCTCGCTGTTAAGGCTCAACACGACGTCGATGCCCGCTATCGGATCATGTTCGGATGGAAATCGGGAGCACTTGAGGGAATGCCCGAGGCATTCACCCACCTCTTGAACGACTGGTACGTGTGGGGATGGACAGGCACTGATGGCGTCTGGGAGGGGGTGAATGGAGTGATGCCTCGACCACCAGGCGACCACTCGTACGCGTGGCTCGCTCGAACATGGGACCAAGCGGCTCGACTTAATTCACTACGACAAGAAGCGACTCAACGTAGACTCATTAACTAAGTAAGCAGCCATGACCAGAAAACAAATGGAACAATCGACCAGTCCCTACAGCGCCTTAAAACTCGCGTCGCACGCCCGCCAATTCGTCACACTAATTAACAGGGACCTTGAGCAAGAGATGCGGTCTCTCGTAGATGACGGCACTATTAGACCAGCGGACGTGTGTAACCTGCTGATGACGCACAGCGGCGTAAAACCAACTTTTCTGATCGTTCAACCAACGATGGAGGGTTGCAAGGATCTTCTCGCGAGCGTTCGGGCGACATCTGGCCACGATCTCCATATCGAGATACACATCGATCCAGACACTAAACAGTGCTATTTCATCGGTTGTCGCTCACAAGAGAAAAAGGCCGTCATCCAAGCTCTCACTGAGCAGTCATGTGTGAGGCTTCCTGATAGCACCGTCGCCTCACTAATACTCCCTTCTGCATTCTACCACCGTCAGCTTGGAGTCTTTCTTGATGTTCCAGATTGCTGCCTCGTAGAACGCGCTGTAATGCCCGATGAAGCCGACTCCATCTTTCGAGAGATGAAGGAAGGAGTTGATAGCGGTCGTCTGAGTTCTGACGTTCACTACAGCCCTCACCTTCCGTGCTCATGCGGCTGTAAGGAGACGTTTTCAGTCGGAAAGTCCTACAGAGGGTTCATCGAGACTCACTTTCCTGACTACGCGGAGCTCTTCCATCAAGAGCGGCACAAAAAGCCGCTGTACCTCTATTAAAAAAGGGGGACGTTACCGTTTTCCCTGTTCGCGAGTGCGCCCCGGAAAAGGGTAGCGTCCCTTTAAAACTCCACCTCGAATCTCCTTCGAGCTAGTGTCAATGTGATGCAGTCTATCCCCTCTCCAAATCCGTTAGGAACTGTCGGCCCGTCCACGACGAATCCGAATCGCTCGAAAAAGGAGCGAGTGTGTTGACTCGTATGAATACATACCGCCGAGATTATGGATAGGAAAACCAATTGCTTTTTTGCAAGTAGATGATGTGCGGTAGGC
>JAFMIS010000305.1 GCA_017853915.1 bacterium | reverse complement strand
GCGGTGAGCGCGCAAGTCGAGGCGCAGCTTGAAACGTTGCCACGAGCCGGTATCGCCTCGCGAGTGATGGAAAGAAGTCGAGCGCTCGTCGTAGGGTCAATTGAGGAAGCGATCGAGTTTTCGAACATATACGCGCCGGAGCACTTAATACTGGGTGTGACGAACGCTGAGTCATACGTCGCTCGTGTCATGAACGCGGGCTCCGTGTTCTTGGGGTATATGGCGGCGGAGTCGTTGGGGGACTATGCCTCTGGCACTAATCACGTTTTGCCTACAGGGAGGTTCGTCACAACCACGTCCGGGGTATCGGTGGATACGTTCGTGAAGAAGATTACGTTTCAATCGGTAAGCGTCGATGGAATAAAGTCGATTGGAGACACGGTGGTGGAGATGGCTCGCGCTGAGGGATTAGAGGCGCATGCCCGCGCCGTCGTCGTGCGACAAGGAGGAGCGCTACGATAGAGAGGCTTTCACGACCGCACATCAGAGAGCCCAGACTCTAGTACACGGTGGATTCCACAACCCAAACCTACCTTAAGCCTGCTCGCGCTCTCCACGAAACTCCTCGGCAACACCTACGGGTATAGAGGTGTATCGGCCGAGAGATTCGCGTTGTGCTGGAGTGATTTCTGGTATGTACCAGAGGGAGTGGGCAGGTTGAGACCCTATGGTGGGGCGATGTCAAGGAGATAAAGGGGAGCAGTCTCAGTTTTCGGCTACTGCCGCACAAAGCAGCTTTCAATCGCCTCTGCAAGCTGGCCCTCAACTGCGCGGAAAATGGAATTGTGGCCGGCATCCGGTGACTCAAGAAGAGTGAATGTCTTCGTGCCCGTATAGGCGTCTCGCAATACCTCGGGGTGATGAAAAGGAATGACTGAGTCCTTGCGTCCGTGAGCGGCCACAACACAGGTGCGTGAGAGGCGCTTCACGTTCTCCTGGGAGGGAAATCGGTACCAGAGGAAGGGGGTAAAAAAGCCAAAAAAGCTCCGCTCCCTCGCCACATCAGGGAGGCTTGTGTATGGCGAAATGAGCACGAGCACACCGGGCTGGTATCGCGCAGCGATGTGGGAAGCAATCCCTGAGCCAATTGAGGTTCCGAGGACGAGAGCATCGAGTGCCCCAATTCCCTCCTCGCGCAGCATCGTCTCAAACGTTGCCTGGGCATCCTCGTACAGTCTGGGCTCTGAGGGCCAACCAGATCCAAATCCGTTGTAGCCACGGTACTCCATCGAGTACGTGGTAATGCCTTTGCCCGCGAGCCATCGCTGGAGGTGCAGGGTCCCAGCCACTGTTGTGGCGTTGCCGTGCAGCAGCAACGCAGCGTGGGGCTTCGGCGCCTGGGCTCGCAGTCGCCACACAGGAACCGCGCTTCCGTCTGCCGAACGCACCGATAGCGCCTCGATGTCCGCTGGGGGAGCGCTATCGCGACCAGTCGCCAGGAGGGGGAAGATGTGAAGGTCTTGGGTCATCACAATTGCGATGCAGACTGCGAGAAGAGTAAGAGCGAGGTGCGCGCCGACCCGCCGGCACCTTGCCCATCTCAGCCGGAACGTTGTTCTTAGCCTACTGCTGGCTGGCATGACTGTGAGTCTCCGCGGTTAATTATCCAAAACGGGTGACACGTGAAAGGTATGGCGGTCGCGCCAGGGCAGGGTGCCTTGTGTCGTGATATGAGAGATATGTGGCTCTCTACCGAGTGACATGTCTATGACTTACCTCGCGGTGATTGCAAGCCCGAATAGTCCTCATGTGTAGCCTTCAGCCCGTATCGGGTTCCGTTTCCGTGTGTTTGGGCGAAAACAGGAAAAGTTGCTGGCTCCGGCTGGAGGAGGCACCATAAATTGCCTGTGAGTCCAGGGTGGCAGTGCTGCAGCCCGACTGCGCCGTCTGAGGGGAGAAGTAAGTAGCCCGGTTGCAGTTCAAAACGTTTTGGTGTGACATGCATAATTGATGGCGCAAAACCTTTCATCGAAACATTATCCCACATGCAAGTTATCCTAAGACAGGCAGCCATAGGCGATGAGCATCGCGTTGCGGAGATCTATCTGGCATCCCGGAAGCGCTATCTTCCCTATGCGCCGCTCGCGTACACCGATGAAGCTGTGCGTGCTTGGATTGGCACCCAGCTCATTCCCTCAGGGGCTGTGACTTTAGCCGTGTCGAAGGATATTGTCTTAGGCTTTTTGGCGGTCTCCAAGGATGAACGCTATGCGTGGATTGACCATCTCTATCTTGATCCATCAGCGGTCGGTAAGGGTGTTGGGACTATTCTCCTTGAGCAGGCAAAGTTGACTCTTGGTGCTCCTATCCGGCTTTATACATTTCAAGAGAACGTTGATGCTCGCCGATTTTATACACGGCATGGATTCCAGGAGATCGAACTCTCTGATGGAGCTTTGAACGAAGAGAAAGTGCCGGATGTCCTGTTAGAGTGGACATAACGCGATTATGCGGCAAACCCGTCCCCTTCGTGAGGCATCCCTCCGCCCCCCGGACTCTCGTACACGGTAGATCCCCCCCCCTCAACCTACCTTAAGCCTGACTGCGTGGCTTCTAGTGTGTACCAGAGGAGGGGGGTGCTCGGCGGCGGTTGGGAGAGCGATGTTTTGCAGTAGAAAGCCGGGCTTCATGACCATGCCGAGAGAATATGCCCAAGAAGAGCAATTGACGAATTCAAGGAAATATTAAAGGAATAGGGGGCCATTATTCTGTAAATATACTGAACATCAAATCAAGCCATGAAAGGCCAATTCAAATGAACATTGAGCGCTACAAAAAAGCAGCCCTAGTTGCAACATTGATGCTCCAAGCAACTGCAGCGAGTGCCGGGGATGCAAAACCAAGCGACATTAATAGAATCAAGTCGTCACAGACTCTTACCATTGGCTATCGTGCTGACGCTTTTCCATATTCGTATCGAGACTCGCAGGGGAGGCCAACGGGATATGCTGTCGATTTTTGTGAAGCGGCAGCCAAAATCATACAAAGCAAATTAGGGATTAGCGGTTTAACGATAGCTTGGAGAGAAGTTGACGACACAAACCGGTTTGACGAGATAAGACAAGGAGGTATTGATCTCGAATGTAGCGATACAACAAACACGACTGAACGTCTCAGGTTGGTCGGCTTTGGCCCCACGTACTTTGTCGGCAATTTAGCCGTCACTGTGAGCGACAAATCGCCGATAGAAAGAATTGATCAGTTAAGAGATCATTGCTAGGAAAACCAATCGCTTTTTTGCAAGTAGTTGATGAGCGGTAGTCGCCCTGCTCGATAGGTCTTTCTAGTGATGAGGTCTGAGCCGGAATGGGGAGCTTTGAGCTCTAGGGTAGGGTTTCAACTGTCCGAGGGTAGCTGAA
>JAFMIS010000304.1 GCA_017853915.1 bacterium | reverse complement strand
CATTCGGTATCAAGCTAGCCGGGTGGTATGCCGAGATGATACGCCAACAGCGCAGGCTGGCACATGCCATCGACTCGATCTCGTATGGAAAGATCTCTGGAGCGGTCGGTACGTACGCTGGGATCGATCCGCGCGTAGAGGAGTTGGTACTCTCAAAGCTCTCGTTGAAGGTGGAGCCTGTCGCGACGCAGGTCGTTGCCCGGGATCGACACGCTGAATTTATGTCGTGTCTCGCTGGTATCGCCAGTTCGATTGAACGCTTCTCAGTCGAGGTTCGACACCTGCAACGCACCGAGGTGCGCGAGGTGATGGAGGGGTTTACCGCGGGCCAAAAGGGATCGTCCGCGATGCCGCACAAACGCAATCCGATCCTGACAGAGAACCTGTGCGGGCTGGCCCGGCTGGTCCGTTCGTATGCTCAGGCGTGCATGGAGAATGTGGCGTTGTGGCATGAGCGTGACATTAGCCACAGCTCTGTCGAGCGTGTGGCCGTTCCCGATGGATGTGTGGCGCTAGACTTCATGTTGGTTCGATTCGCCAGCGTTGTTGAGAATCTGGTTGTGTCACCTGAGCGGATGATGGCGAACCTTGAGATGACTCGGGGAACTGTATTCTCGGGGCATCTCCTTCTCGCCTTGGTCGACAAAGGGCTCTCTCGTGAAGAGGCGTATGCGCTGGTGCAGAAGCACGCGCTAGCCGCGTTCGATGGTGGCGCAACTCTGCGCGAGCGGGCGGCGGGTGATGCCACTATCGCTAAGACCCTGAGCGGCGCGGAGATTAATGAGATCTTCGATCTTTCGCGTTACCTGCGTCAGGTCGACACAATAGTATCGCGGGCTTTGAATTAGGAGGAGTTCTCTATGAGATATCAGGTGCTAGTCCGGTTAAAAGAGGGTGTGCTTGACGTCCAGGGTAAGGCGGTTGAGACCGGCCTGCGCGATCAGAAATTTGACGCGATCAAGAACGTACGGGTGGGTCGGGTGATCGAGCTCGATGTTGATGGCGTAAGCAAGGATGCCGCGCGCAAGCAGGTCGAGGATGTGTGTAAGATCCTTCTCGCTAATCCAGTGATCGAACAGTATGAGATCAAGGAGGTCCTGTGAGGGTAGGGGTTGTTGTCTTTCCCGGCACTAACTGCGACCAGGATATCGAGCACGTATACGGCGGACTCCTTGGCGCGGAAACGGTCAAGATATGGCATCGAGACACCGACCTCCAAAACGTTGATCTGGTTGTCTTGCCGGGAGGCTTTTCATACGGTGATTACCTCCGTACCGGCGCGCTCGCTAAGCTCTCTCCAGTAATGGACTCAATCCGCATATTCGCGGCCGATGGCGGCAGGGTGTTGGGCATCTGCAATGGGTTCCAGATTTTGTGCGAGTCTGGTCTTCTTCCGGGGGCGCTGCTCGAAAATGTGGGCAGGCGCTTTCTCTCCCGTTTTGTGAATATCCGAGTTGAGTCTCGTGCATCATTTTTTACCTCAACCTGCGAAAGGGGGAGCGTGATTACATGTCCGATCGCGCACTTTCAGGGGAACTACTTCGCGGACGAAAAAACGCTGCGCGAACTAGAGGAGAACGACCAGGTTGTGTTTCGCTACTGCAGCGCGGATGGCGCTCTCTCGGATTCCGATCTCGACATAAATGTTAACGGCTCGATCCATAGCATTGCCGGGGTTCGTAACAGACTGGGCAACGTTGTCGGCTTAATGCCGCATCCTGAACGTGCGGTAGAGAGGCTGATTGGCGATGTAGGGGGAAACTCAGGCCTTTCGCTTTTTCAACACGCCGCATAAGACCAACACCACGAGACAGAGCCCTGCTAGTGCCAGCACCAGCGTAAGGGAGTGCCGGTCCTGATCAGGCTGTGCCGCGACGGGAGGCTCTCCTACGAGCCGGACGCTATCAAGGACCCTCTGAAGCTCTTTTTTCTCCTCAACTGGTACGTCGGCCCGGTATTGCAGGGTTGCTGTATAAGTCCGATCATGGAGCAGAATTATCAGCAGCTGCGCCTCCATGGCGGTGCGCTCGGCGGTGTATCCGACAACCAATTTACCGGTTGCTGAGTCCGACCCCTTCGACACACTGGCGCTCTTTACCTGGGCATCGAGCAGACCGACCGCGCGATAGCTCTCAGTAACATAACGAGCGATTTCGAGTGCCCGTTGCGCGCTCAACGCAGGCTCCATAACTACCGTAAGTGTCGGGAAACCCGCGGTTTTATGGCGAAATCCGCAGACAACTGCAGCCTGTTGCGACACGACGATTTCATACTGATCCGGTAGCGTAACTAACAATCGAGCTGGGGTGCCGCAGCTACGCTCCTGGTCAGCGTAGGCCGGCCGCGCAAGGCAGATCGCAATCAACGGGAGTGCTTGAAGTGAGCACTTCAGCAACCCAAGCCATACCTTGGGCACCGACGAAAGGGGCGTTTTTCTCCTCGTATTTGGCAATTTTTTCATGATTAAGCGTTAAAATTGTTATTGCTCTAACAACAAAATTATAATTATCATCGGCCCTGTTCGCATCTGACGATGTGGTGCCTCTTGATTGAGCAGCTAAAAACTACTCTAAAATTGGGCCGAAATCGATGAGAACCGCACAGCTAAGCCTACGAGGCTTCGCGGTAGTGCGAGTAACTCGGTAATAATTACCAATCTGTTTAGGAGACAAACGTATGGCAAAGAAGCCTGCGAAAGCAAAGAAAGCTGTGAAGAAGGTTGCTAAGAAAGCTACAGGAAAGGGCGGAAAGGTTATCGCAAGCCCAGTATCGAAGGCTCGCGTTTCGAGCAAGCCTCGCAACACATCAACCCTCAGCTACACTCAGTCTGAGTTCTTTGAGAACGTTCGCGCATTCTGCGGCCTTCCAAAGCGCTCACAGGCTCGTGAGCTCGTTGAGGACATCGCGGCTTTCGTGATGGATTCCCTCAAGCGTGGCTACAAGGTTCCACTCATGGGCCTTGGTAAGCTCTACGTTCGCGAGTCAAAGGCTCGTCAGGGACGCAATCCAGCAACCGGCGAGATCATCAACATCCCAAAGAGAAAGCGCGTGAAGTTCACGGCCGCTAAGGCTCTTAAGGAGAAGGTGTTGTAATCTCTCCTCAGATCGTCGCGTTGTAACGACGCGCGCAATCTGAATCAAGCGCGGGGTATCCCCCCGCGCTTTTTTTATTTCTAGCCCTGCCTCATAAATCTTCTCTCATCCTTTGCAGGGCGCCGAGATATCACAATCACCATCAACATTTTTGGTTTGCGTTATACCCGGCGGCCGGACCGGCCGCCCTCCAAGGGATTATCGTTTCTTCGGTGGCCCTGATTGATGACCGCCAATGATTGGAGGGCGCCCGGGTCGGGCGCCGAGAT
>JAFMIS010000303.1 GCA_017853915.1 bacterium | reverse complement strand
TGAGTATCGATCGCGGCGTGTTGGTGGGGGAGCAGATCCTGATCCACAAAGTCGCCGAGGTGGGCGATCACATCTTGGCAATCACGGATTTCAATCATAGGGCTGTGTGATTCTGTTGAGAAGTTTTTGTCGTTCATGAGACTGGGTCCTTTGAAAAGTTTGTTTGTGTGAGTCGTAACGCGCGCGTTCCGGATGCGTTTGTGCGTTTCGGTGTAAACCCTCTCGTTCTCCCAGTGCTCTCGTATCGAGGATACTTCGGTGAACTTCTATATGAACCAACGTGATAACCTGCTCTCGTGAACCGCTGCACGACTTTCTTCCACCTTATGATTCCGGCCGTTGGGAAAAGGGTGCAAATTTGGTACAAATTTTTTGAAAAAAGATTACAATCTTCCAATAGCCTGAAATAACTGCGTATTTAAGCTACAAATTTGTAGCCGACCCCATGAACCGTAAGGATATGGCGGGGTTCATCGATGTTGGACTCTATCTTTTGCCTCAGTCTGGCGATGTGGTTGTCCACGGTCCGAGTAGTTGGATAGGAATTGTACCCCCAGACCTCATCGAGCAGTTCATCGCGCGTTACTACCTCTCCTTGCTTTGATATGAGATAGCGAAGAAGCCTGTATTCTCGGGCAGATAGGTCTATCGGGTCGTCGTTTCGGTGAGCCCGATAAGCCTTAAAGTCGATTACGACATCCGCAAACTGAACCTGGTCTACATTAGCGGTGCGCTGAATTCGCCTTAAAAGAGCCTTAACCCGCGCCACTAATTCCAGCATACCGAATGGCTTCGCGAGATAGTCATCTGCTCCAAGGTCTAGCCCCAAGACCTTATCGGTCTCACTGCTGCGGGCTGTAAGGAGGATTAAGGGAGTAGAGATGCCGGATATGCGAAGCTCCCGACAGGCCTGCAGGCCGTCTTTACGGGGCATCATCACATCCATAATGATAAGATCTGGTTTTTGTTGATTAATTAGCTCGATGGCCTGTTCGCCGTCAGCTGCTGTGATAACCTTGAAGCCATCAAGCTCGAGGTTCATCGCCACGCTCTTTCGGATCAGCTCCTCATCGTCTATTACTGCAACCGTGAAGCCGTCTCCGTGCATTTCGTCCTTGAGCTATCTTGTGAGCTAAATCATCTAGCGTCGTTTTTTGAGTATAACCAGAAAGAAGCGCTGATCATATAGGGCATCTCCTTGCTTTTCAGAGCCCTTCCCGGTATCTTCGCTGGTCTGCATTGTCGACTCTAGTACTTTCAGGCATTTATCGCCAAGAGTAATCTCTGTGGCGCGCTGAAAATTTTAGCGAAAGCCGGTCGAGTCGCACAGAATTTTAGGTCGCCGAGAAGCAGGAAGTGATGGCGACAGAGGGTGTGTTATGACAGCGAAAGAGAAGACTTCTAAGAAGCCAGCAAAAGAGGCAGTTGCCGCAGAGCCGCAGGTTTTTGCGGTAGTACGCACGTGTGGCAAGCAGCATCGAGTCTCGCCAGGGACGAGAATCTCAATCGACCCGCAAGAGGGCAAGGTTGGAGATACGATCACCTTCTCAGACGTTTTGATGGCTGGTAAGACCGGTGGCGCTGATGTGAAGGTGCTCGCAGGCAGCGAGAAGTCATTGGGCGTGACTGTTACCGGACGTTTGCTCGCTCACAAGCGCGACAAGAAGGTTATCATCTTCAAGAAGCGTCTCAAGGGTGGATACACGAAGAAGCAGGGGCATCGCCAGGATAAGAGCGAGGTCTTGATTGAGGCTGTCTCTCTGTAATCCGGAGAAGAGTGAATTAGTCTAGAGGTGATTCAATGGCACATAAGAAAGCGGTAGGAAGTACCAGGAACGGTCGAGACAGCCAGGGTAAGCGTCTCGGAGTTAAGAAGTTTGGTGGTGAGGTTGTTCGCGCTGGAAACATCTTGGTTCGTCAGCGTGGCAGCACGTATCACGCTGGAGATAATGTTGGCACTGGGCGCGACTATACGTTGTTCGCGCTCGTTGATGGAGTTGTTGAGTTCAAGCAGGGGCTCCGTCAGTGTGTGCATGTTCGACCGGTTGCAGCCTAAGTAAGGCGCGCGGTTAGTCATCCATTTGGGAGTACGGCGACGAGCGCTGGCCCCGTTAAGTTTTGTCACTGAAGGACCTTGTTAGCAGCTTGAGCGCCGATCTTTTTTCGTCGCTTCTGGCGGGGGAAAGGTGTCGGTTGAGTTAGGGTGATGTAGAAAGCCCTGGACCGTTCTTTGCTAAGCACTCGCTGTGAGATGACACGAATGGGTCAGTTTTGCTCGCGTTGCATCACTGCCATTTTGTTTTGTTCGAGAGAATTTCAGCCATGAAGTTTATTGATGAAGCGGTGATAGAAGTACGCGCTGGTCATGGTGGACCAGGCGCGCGCCATTTTCGGCGCGAAAAGTTCGTCCCGCTCGGTGGTCCCGATGGCGGAAATGGTGGACGGGGCGGCTCAGTTATTTTAGTCGCTGATCCGAATGTACACACGCTACTCGATTTTAAGTTTCAAGCGGTTTGGGAGGCTCAGAGTGGAGAGAGTGGCGCCGGGAGTCGCAAAGATGGTCGTGCGGGCCCTGATGTGCGGATTAAGCTTCCGGTAGGGACCCAGGTGTTTTCCTATGACGCGGAGTCTAACGAGCAGCTCGATCTCGTCGTGGATTTAGACGCCGCAGGACGGGAGTTCACACTTGCGAAAGGTGGTCGCGGAGGAAAGGGTAACGCGTTTTTCAAGACCTCAACCAATCAAGCTCCGGAGCACTCGCAGCCCGGGGAGAAGGGAGAAGCTGGTACCTATCAACTCTCTTTGAAGTTAGTGGCTGATGTTGGTCTGGTGGGATTTCCCAACGCTGGAAAGTCAACGCTTATATCTCGCATCTCGGCGGCGCGCCCAAAGATAGCTGATTATCCCTTCACAACTCTTGTGCCGAATCTGGGTGTGGTTCAAGCCAAAGGTGGTCGCAGCTTTGTGGTCGCGGATATTCCGGGGCTTATACCAGGAGCGAGCGAGGGAAAGGGACTCGGCATAAGATTTTTGAAGCACGTTGAGAGAACGAAGATTATCGCGCATCTGTTGGATCTTACCCAGCTTACTGAAGAGGGTGAGGAAGCGAATTTGGAGGAGCTCTTTGATTGTATTAACGGGGAGCTTAGAAATTTCTCGGAAGAGGTCGCTTCGCGTGAGCAGATCGTGGTTCTTACAAAGGCGGACGCTGTTTCCTCGCCAGAGCGCGTTGAGCACTATCGTGAGCGCTTCGCCGCGCGTGGTTTTCAGGTCGTCGTGATCTCGAGCGTGGCTGGCACTGGAATTGATGAGTTAGTTGAGAGCCTCGCCAAGCGAGTGTTTTGCTAATTACAACTGGATGGCGCCCGGGTCGGGCGC
>JAFMIS010000302.1 GCA_017853915.1 bacterium | reverse complement strand
GCGTCGGCGGTTAAGAGGCGGGTGCTATCGTGGTCAAGGATAGATCTTGGATCGGTTAGTAGCGCGAGAAGAACCTGACGAGATTGCTCAAGTGGGGTACCGGTAGCGGTCATATCTCGCGCGCGCTGTTCAATCGTGGCGAGGAGCGCCATTGAGCGCTTTACTCGAGTAGTAGCGTGGGGCGGCTCGCTTTCCGGGCGGTGTATTGCTATCTCCTGCGCCGCCGCGAGTCCTCGCAGCGTTCGACTGGCCCACTCGTGGTAGGTGCGAACCGGCACACCGCTGATTCCTACCGATGGCAGAGAGTTTTCCACATACGCGCGAAGCGCGGGGCTCAGTACGAGGAACGTGATCTCGCTGGGCCGAAGCGGGGAGTTATCGTGGTGAAGGAGCCAGGCCAGTCGGTGTAGAGCCACGGTGGTCTTCCCGGAGCCAGCCACTCCCTGTATAAGGACGGCCGTGGTGGCGTCGGTGGTAATCGAGCTAAACTGCTCCGGGGTGATCAGCGAGAGGATCTCTGGAAGCTCGGAGTCGTTAGTCTTGTTCTTCGGTGCCCCAACTCCGGAAGCCTCCCAGCAGGCGCCGGCTGCGTTCCAACGAAATGAACCGAATCTATTGTGAATGGCCGCGAGGGTGCCCTTCTGCACATCGACTCGTGTCCGGAGAAGGACCTTACCGACTCGCTCTCGTCCAAGGATCTCCTCTACGTAGTCGTTTCCCTCTTGATATTCGTAATAGAGCTTAGATATCGGAGCACGACGCCAATCGATTATGCGGAGATCTGTGTTAGCTGAGAGCCCAAGTTTATACTCAATAATAGAAGTCTGACCGCTCGGCTGCTGCTCCTCAAGCTTAATGCGGGCAAAGTATGGATTGAGGAGCTGCTTACGAAGTGTATCGACCTCCTCGCGTTTGGTGTCTTTGAGGCCGTGAGAGACAGCTTCATCTGAGGCCAGCAGCGCTTTGTCCTCCACCCGACGCGTCTCGTGAATCTCCGATGTCAGAGCGCGAGCCCGCTGATTCTCCCGAAACAGCTTATCCTCGGCTTGTACGAGTTGCTGTCTCAATGAATCTATCGATTGATTAAAGACGGTCTCTTCAATCTGTATGCTGTCAGCTTGTTCGGCAGTAATCGTCATGGATGACCAGGGAGGATAACGGAACAGGCGCCTCGGCTCAAGGGTGCGATGAGCTAGCCCAGTGGTATACATGCTTGAAGAAGCCGATCGGTCGGGGTCGTTATTAAATTGTTGCGATCGTTCATGGGGTCATGCATCCTGTCGTCGCGCTGCTATTAATGGAGCTTATATGCGTTTCATTTCGACCTGTGTCTCGATTCTGTGTCTGATGAGTCAAATGGCTGCGGCTGATAACGCCCCTCTGCCAAAACGCAAAGCTGGGCTATGGGAACTACAGATGAAAACAGAGCATACGCCGCAACCCAGGCATAGCAAGCAATGTGTTGATGAGGCGACAGACGCGCAGCTTCAGAAGATGGTAGGTGATGGGGGAGGCCCAGGAAAATGCGAGAAGAATGAGACTAAGACCTCACCGGAGGGATTTGTAACTCATTCGGAGTGTTCGTTTGGTGGCTCTCGGATGGTAAGCCACGGTGTATTCAAGGGAAGTTTTGATTCCGAGTACACAGGCGAGGTAGTTACTACCTTTACACCGCCGCTTTTCGGCAAGGATTCGTCTCGTATCGAGATTTCAGCAAAGTGGTTGGGCGCGTGCCCAGCGGGAATGAAGCCCGGTGATATTGAGGCTGAGGGCATGCCTCCGATGAATGTTATTGAGGCCGCGGAGAAAGCGAAGGCGGCGGCGAAGCTGATGAATGATCCCACCTTTAGCAAGGGCATGCAGGATGGCTTTAGGGATCTTGAGAAGCTTCAGAAGATGATGAAGGGCAACCACACGGGCCAATAAGGTCGCCGCTACGTGCCGCGAGGCTAAATTTCATTGCCCGATAGATAGTTAGGCCTGCTGCAGAGCGTCTTGGTTAGCCAAGGGCGCGTTGTTACTGAAAAGTCCCCGGACTGTGACGCTTTCGTTATACTTGTAGAGGATTATTCAAGTGTAACTTTTAGTGGGTAGGTCGTATATGTTCAGTAGAATGTTCCTTCCTCGGTATCCCTTGACGCCTCTGGGATTGATTGTGAGGTCCTTATGTGGCGGTTTCGGTGGACTTTTTACGCTCGCCGGAGTGCTCGTGTTGGTGCATTCAGTCGCGCCTCAAGCCGTTGAGAGAGTAATACCAGATTGGAGCGCAACCTATGCCCCGCTGGCTCTTGTAGCTGTTGGCCTTGGGGCTCTCAGGGCAGTATGTAGACTAATTGTCCCGATCTGTTCGCTTCTGTTCTGGGGACTCGTTATTTCAGCGGTTGTCTACTCCTCTGGCGCATGGGCAAGCGTTTCGGGCGCTCGTTCAATGGCAATCGCTCAACAGCCGGTTCAGAACGCCGTGAACTTGCCGATGAAGCCGATCGCATTGCACGGCACTCCAAGCTTACCGGACAGCGCCTATTTCCCGACGGGTGGCGGAGGGCTGTCTGCGCTTAAGAGGCTGCCGATAGTGGGAGGCATCCTCCGCGCCGTGGCTGCGCGTTAGCTCTGGGGACAACCCCCGCGATGGCCCGGCCGCGCGTTCACCGAGCATTACTATTGCTGGGCGCGATCTGTCGGTTTTGGGGCTTTTCAGCGACGCCCTAGCTGGGTCGACGGATCTGATCCGGTTGCTGCGTTACACGCGCCCCACGTTGAGAAAGAGACGAATCCTGTGGTAGACCGGAGAGTCTATGGGGTTCCATCGGCACAGATTTGAACAGCGCAAGAGGGAGGAGGCAGAACGCGTTGCGGGTGAGGGACCGCCTCGCGACGAGCGATCTGAGCGTTCGGGAAGGTTGCGAAACGATATCGCGCGGGGCAGGGTTTCGCACGGAGAGATTGAGCTGGTACGGGAGTTGAAGCGCGCGGCCTCAGCGAATGCAAGCGCGGCTGATACCTACTACGATCTGGTTGAGGAAAGGTTGCCTCTCTTTAAGCCTGCTCATGTGAATGTGGTGTTAAGTGAGCTTGCTCGATTGGGTCGGGTTCCGGAGGCCGGCTCGAGAGCATCAATGGTCTTGGAGCGTGTGCTCAATAAGTTTGTCATGCTCGATGAGAAGCCTAAGCACTGGGAGAATTCGAGCATCTGTCAGGCCCTCGGGGCACTCGATGTCCGGGATGTTAGATCGATTCAGAAGGTGACATCTCAGGCACTTCGTGAGTACCAACATTTCGGTCCCGCTGAGATACTTCAGGTCGTAAAGGGGCTTTCGCACATTGGATTGAGGGACCGCGATTGCGATCGGTTAATCGATGGGTTGTGCCGTCGAGCGCTTGAGTTAATGCCTGCAT
>JAFMIS010000301.1 GCA_017853915.1 bacterium | reverse complement strand
GCCATGAACAAACACTCCTCAATTTATGTCGCTGGGCACCGTGGGTTGGTTGGCAGCAATTTTGTGCAGCGTCTGCGCGAGCGTGGGCACTCCAACATCGTGGCCCCGCCGCGTTCCGAGCTCGATCTCCTTGATCAGCAAGCGGTGAGCCGATTTTTTGAAAAAGAGCGCCCTGAATACGCCGTGATATGCGCGGCTAAAGTTGGTGGGATTCTTTTCAACAACGACTACCAGGCTGATTTTTTATACGAAAACGTGCTGCTCGCGTCGAACGTGATTCACTCCGCGCATATATCCGGGGTCAAGAAGCTCCTATTTCTCGGCAGCTCGTGCATCTATCCACGACAGGCGCCTCAGCCGATCCGCGAGGAGTATTTGTTGTCGGGACCGCTTGAGCCAACAAACGAGGGATACGCTCTGGCTAAAATCGTTGGTCTGAAGTTGTGCGAGAAGTACCGACGCCAGTACGGGCGTAATTTTATCTCAGCGATGCCAACCAATCTGTATGGTCCTGGTGATAACTTTCACCCGAATCACTCGCACGTCATACCGGGGATGATGAGGAGGTTTCATGAGGCTAAGCTATCAGGCGCCAAGCAGGTCGTCATTTGGGGAAGCGGTAGCCCGATGCGGGAGTTCCTCTTCATCGAGGATCTCACCGAGGCTTTGTATATGCTCATGGAGCGGTACGAGGAAGCTGACACGATCAATGTCGGAACGGGACAGGATGTTTCCATCGCTGAGCTGGCAACTCTTATGCGAGAGGTGACCGGTTTTCAGGGCGAGATTGTGTACGATCGTACCAAGCCAGATGGTATGATGAGAAAGGTTCTGGACGTTTCGCGGATCAAGAAATTGGGATGGGCGCCAAAAGTTTCGCTTCGAGAGGGATTAGAAAAGACCTACGACTGGGCCCTCAAGGGTGGTGTTTTCGCCGCGTAGCGTACTCTATAGTTTTAGATTGTTAGCGCTCATGTTGGCTGGGTATCTTTCGCTCAGTAATTGAAAGAATACAGCCTCGAGCGCATCGACGGACTGATGCCACGTAAATCGCTGGGCGCGCTGCACGCATGCCGCTTGCATGCTCTCGTTGCTTCGCGAATTTTGGATGATCCATTCGATTCCGAGTTGTATCGATTGCTCAGAAGCATCGGGACAGAGGTATCCAGTTGCATGGTGTACGATAGTTTCCGCCGGACCACCTCCTTGTATGGCTATGACTGGAGTGCCGCAGGCCATAGCCTCAACAGGAGCCAAGCCAAAGGGCTCCTCTTCAGCAGCGTGAATGAGGCCGACGCTCTCTTGGAGAGTTTGAATCATCTCGGCGTCCGAGACGGTGCGTCGGAACGCGACGCGAGTTGATAGGCCAAGCGCGCGAGATAAATCAGTGAGCGAATCGTACTCCTCTCCGTCACCGATGATCTGAAGAGTTACGTCATCTCTTGGTATGAGAGCAAATGCCTTAAGCACCCGATCTATATTTTTAAACCGGGTCAGGCGAGAGCAGGCAACAAACTGAAAAAACTTTTTGCGGCCATGTATGTCAGGGGCAAAACGTGTCGTATCTACGCCGGGATAGCAGATTCCAACATCACGAGGATTATACGAGTATGTGGCTATTGTGAGAGCTCGTGAGAACTGTGAGTTCGCGAAGACATAATCAACGTACCGCGCGAGGGTAGTGTCGATTGCCTTCAGCGGTCGATTCAACGCGCGAGCCCCCAGTCCAGCCGGGCTTTTGGGTAGCGCTTGAATCCAGCGTTGCGAGTGAATAAACGCCGAGGGCTCCTGGCACATCCACACATGTTTAACGTGATGGCGTAACTTTCGCTTAGCGTAGAAACCCCACCAGTTCGCGGGGAAAACCTGGGAGAAAACGATATCAGGCTGAAGTGTTTCAATAAGTCGATGTACCTGTCGCAATCGTATCGGCAGCGCGAGCCAATAGAGGAGAGAGCTCGGCAAGGCTCCACCAAGAGCATGAAACGTCAGCGCGCTGTAATCGGAAACAAGGGAATCTTTGTGACTGATTGAGGCAACATGAACATCCCATCCGCGCTGCGCGAGCTCGTGGCCCGTCTCAAGTGTGTGACGACCCGCGCCCCCAGGCAGAGTGAAGTGAGGATGGAGATAGAGAACTCTTTTTTGCATGGCTTCACTTTATTTTGAGCGCAAGATGTATCAGTGGAATACAGGCGATGGCAAGTTGAGCAGCGAAGGTGAAAACGTTGGTCAGCGCAAGCGCTCGTAGGGAGGGATTTTCAAGAGTCCATAGATAGAGCGTCTGGAGGCTTATCGGCGCCAACAAGGCGAGGGAGAACCACCTTTGGTTTCTAAGTATTACAAGTTGGGCAATCGAGTACGCGCACACGTGAAGTCCGATCGCGATAAGCGCGATCGGAACATAGTCAGTGACCATGCCGTATTGGGAGCCCAAAAGGAGAGGGAATAGAAACGGCTGAAAGATCCAGAGTGCCCCAACAATTCCAAAACTCAGGGCAGCAAAAAAGCGGAGTTGTTTGAGGTAGGCATGACTCGAAACTGAGATACGCAGCGCCGAGCTGTAGGCAATAGTGAGCGCGGGCGCGGCTAAGAGCATGACGCTCTTGGCGTAAGTCATCAAAGCAGCGTAAGGTCCCGAGCTATTCGGAAACCAGCGCTGCACGATTGCCTGGTCGAGAGAGAATGGGAGAGCCAGGAGAAAAAAACCACTCACGATATCCCAGTTGATGACCCACGAGGTTGTAGTCTGACGGGGAATGGACGATGCGTAGAAACCGGCAACAAGGGCAGTGAGAACAAAACCGGCGATATATGCCCAGGACACCTCCAGCCATGTGGTGCTCGCGGTAGTAAAAGCCATGATCAATCCCACTTTGGCGATGGCCCCAAAGAGTTGAGCGACTCCGAGCACTACCATGTGGTTGAGACCAGTTAATACCGCGGTTGCCCAGCTTTGAGCGATCAGTGATACGGGGATCACGAGCGCTACCACGAGCGCTTGTCGCGCGGAGCTTGTAATTGACAAGCACGCGAGGAGAGATACAACAGAGCACACGAGCGCCGCGTGAAGAGTGCGTCTCACGAGAGCGGGCATGTTAATAGACCTTTCTCGAGCTACAAGGTGAGCGAGCTCATTGATGAGGGGGTTAAGAATGGAAGTCGTCATGATGAGAGCGGCCGACATGGTAGCGAACCTGCCGAATTCCTGAGGTTCAAGAACTCGAGCAACGATAATACCACTCACGATATTGAGAGCCGTCGCGCTTTGAATGAGGAGCCAGAGTATGATGTTTCGCACGAGGACCAGATCTCCTTAGGGGTATACGGCGCCCCAACTCATTTCGCCGATGTTCGCGACAACGCGGAGAGGGCCGATTCGCTTCTCTTGATAACCCATCCA
>JAFMIS010000300.1 GCA_017853915.1 bacterium | reverse complement strand
TTCCACCTGGTTCTGTTTTTAAGATCTTTGTTGCGGCGGCGGCGCTCTCTGAAGGGGTTGCTGATACCCATGAGAAGACATTCTGTCCTGGTTTCTTGCAGTTTGGAAAACGGGCGTTTCGGTGTCACAAGCATTCAGGGCACGGCTCAACTGATCTTTTTGAGGCCATCGTGCAGTCGTGTGATGTGTACTTTTACACCATCGGACAGCGGCTTGGAGTGGATCGCATCTACTACTATGCGCACGACCTTTTTGGTTTTGGTGAGCCTGTGGGTATTCAGGGTCTCGAAGAGAGTAGTGGATTGATTCCGTCAACCAAGTGGAAGGAGAATTACTTCCGTAATCCGGCCGACAAAAAATGGTATCCAGGTGAAACCTTGCCAGTAGCGATCGGACAGGGCGCGGTGTCGACCACGCCTCTTCAAGTTGCCCGTGCGTTGGCGGCGGTTGTTAATGGAGGTAAGCTCCTCAAGCCTCGGGTGATAGAGCGAATCCTATCCGATGACGGCAGAGTTCTCGAGGATAATTCCTCAAAGACTGAAGTTGTGAGGGTGCTCGATATCGAGCCAAGTGTGCTGGCTGAGCTCAAGCGCTCCATGGTTGGGGTCGTTGAGGATAAGCGTGGAACGGGGCATCACGCGGCTTTACCAGACGACAGCAAAATCGTCGTGGGAGGTAAGACGGGCACCGCTCAGGTGGCTTCTCGAGAGGGCGGAGTTCAGATTGATGATCACGCCTGGTTCGCGGGGTTCGCGCCGGCCAACGACCCAGAGATAGTTGTTGTGGCGTTGGTCGAGAACGGTGGTCATGGAGGAGTGGCCGCCGCTCCTATAGCGCGGGCGATATTTATGAATTATTTTGGGGTCCCTGAGGCGACAAAAGCGGCGACTCCTGGTGGATCAAGCGATGATTAATAGGTTTCAAGGTACCCAACGGTCAGGATCATATGTTGAAAATTGACCGAAGATTGCTCAAGCACTTTGATTGGGTTTTTTTCTCCCTGACCTTGGCGATTCCCCTGATTGGGTTAGTGGTATTGTACAGCGCCGGGTACGATCCCGATTCATCAGTTGAGGCCGTTAAGTGGCTCAACATTAATTTCCGAAGTGCCGCATGTTTCAAACAGGCCGGATACCTGCTTGCTGGCTTGTGCGTGATGGCAGTTGGAATGAGTATCCCTACGCAGGTCTTTCATCGCTATGCCTTTGTTTTGTACGGCGCGGCGTTAGGGTTGTTGGGGATGGTGGCGGCGTTCGGTATCGTTGTGAACGGCTCTCGACGCTGGCTTGATCTCGGCGCCTTCAAGTTGCAGCCGGCGGAGTTTATGAAGCTAGGCGTCATAATCGTTATGGCGCGGGTTTTAGCCAAATCTCTCCCGAAGAGTGGCTCAACGTACTCATTCCGTGAATTGATAGTACCCAGTTTGGTGTTTCTAGTGCCGATGGGGCTCATCATGGAACAGCCTGATTTAGGCACTGCGCTATCGCTAGGCCTGGTGGGTATCGCTCAGATCCTTTTCGTCGGCGTTCGGCCTAAAGTCATTGTGGGGATTATCATCGCGGTTGCGGTCCTGGCGTATCCAGCCTGGCATTCATTGCACGAGTACCAGCAGCGTCGAATTATGGTGCTGCTCAATCCGGAGGCGGATCCCCAAGGAAGCGGGTATCACATAACTCAATCCAAGATTGCGGTCGGATCCGGGGAGCTCTTTGGGAAGGGATTTCAGAAGGGTTCTCAGACGCAGCTTGAATTCCTGCCCGAGCACACCACAGACTTTGTATTCTCTGTTCTGGCTGAGGAATGGGGTTTTGTCGGGTGTACGTTCGTGATTGGGCTCTTTTTCTGTTTTCTCGCGGCGATGTTGAGGATCGCGCACAAAAGCCGAGATGTTTTCTCGTGTCTTGTTGTGATAGGCATCGCGGCGCAAGTGTTTGGCCACATTGTTATTAATATCGGCATGGTAATCGGATTAATGCCAGTAGTCGGAATACCTCTTCCCCTGATAAGTTATGGTGGCTCATCTCTTTTGGCCGTGATGTTTGGATGTGGGATCGTGCAGGGGGTGAGTATGAGGAGAATCCTATTTCAATCGGTCTAGGGGCATTGATGAAACGATTGTGTTGCTTCATTTCAGGTTTGCTGGTCGTGAGCGCGCTGACTTGTGTAGGGACGCGGTTGGTTGTCGCTCAGGAGACCGCCGCTCCAAGTCCTGAGCCTAAGACGAGGGAGCGAGTGACTTTTGAGCCGCTTACTCACGAGCAGATTGATTACTTTTTCGATAGTCTGAGAGCCCAGTCGGTATATCAGCTACCCCCGTTGCATGTGTCACAAAAAGTGAGCTCGAACGTGGCGGGAATTTGGGCGGGCTCTGGCATGCAAGCGCAGTCAGACATCGGCGAGATTCTTCTACGGTTTCGTCCATCGGTCGAGGCGCGCCTCACTCGTCAATCAAGTCCTGGAAAGGGAACTGTTCTCGCGGAGCAATTCGACATCCGTCTGCAGGTCGCGGGTAAGGGTCTTCTGATCGGGCACCCGTTGGCAGTTGAGGGAGGCGCTCGTGCGGGTCTCGTAGCTCCGTTGAGCTCGACGAAGCGATATCCCACCCGTACTACGTACGTGGAGGCGGCACGGGATGCCGGTATGTACTTCTCCTTCCCATCGCTTCTCTCCGACGAGGCGCAGCGAGGCTGGGCTCTCCTGTTGTGCCCGCGAGTAGCCACTTTTGTTCCGAATAGACGCACTGGATCAACAGACTTTCAGTTGCTGTCGTCTCCTTATGAGCTGTCAGAAGTTAAATTTTCAATTACTGCCAACGCCATGTCGAGAATCGAGACAGCCGGCAAAAAGGAGCGCCTTGCTACCAAGTTAATGGTGAGTGAGCAGTTACCCGAGACCCTTGGCGGGAGTGATGAACTCTACGCCCTGACGCCAAATCTAGGGATCCTCTACAGGCCTGTTTCGGCATTTGATTTCTTCCGTTTCGCGCCGAAGGAGAGCATTCAGGAGGGTTTATTGTTCTCCACAGAGATGGAGAACCCGGTAGGGCACATACGCCGAGATTTCTATTCTCAGACTTTGTATATCCAAAAGATTAATGAGCCAGCGCCCATACCAGTTGTTGCCCAGGGTATTCGAGCGGTAAAGGACTCAGGACCATGCTACGTCGTGCTTTCACAAAAAACTCAGTGGAATGAGTACGACAAGAAGGAGCCTATCGGCGGTTAGGTTCTTAGAAGTGGTTTCAAAAATAGCTTGCTAGCGAGGCTGACGAGATGGGAGCCTATCTTTGAAACCAGCTCCAGACGGATCCCTTGGCACCAGCTTGCAATGTCCCCACCGGCCAGCGCGCGGTCGAGTACGTGCGTGGCCCGGTATAAACCAGAGTTTATACCTAAAAACAGAGAGTTAG
>JAFMIS010000299.1 GCA_017853915.1 bacterium | reverse complement strand
GAACCTCCAGCATCTTCCCCGTGAGATGACTGTTGTAGGTGGTGGAGTCATTGGCACTGAATACGGGTCTATGTTCGCAGCATTGGGTGTCAACGTCACCATGGTAGACGCTCGCAAGCGTCTGCTTGGTTTCGTTGATGAAGAATTGATAGACACATTCCACTACCAGATGCGTAGTATGGGCGTTCGACTTCGGCTCGGGGAGGAGGTGGAGAGTTGTAAGCCGCGAGAGGATAATGCGGTAGTAACAGTTCTTAAGAGCGGTAAGGTTATTGTATCTGATTGCGTGTTGTACTCAGCGGGACGTATGAGCGCTACGAGCGATCTCGGTCTTAACAATGTTGGAATCTCTACGGATGAGCGTGGAAAAATATCAGTCAATGAGCACTTTCAAACCACTCAGCCACACATCTATGCGGCGGGCGATGTGATTGGATTTCCGGCCTTGGCGTCAACCTCCGCGCGGCAGGGGAGGCTCGCGACGTGTCACGCTTTTGGTGTGAAGGACACGATCATGGATGTCCCGCTTCCCTTCGGCATCTACGCGATCCCCGAGATATCGTATGTGGGGATGAATGAGGATGAGCTCACCAAGCAAGGTGTTCCGTATGAAACAGGAGTAGCGCGGTATCGAGAGATCGCTCGTGGCCAACTCCTTGGGGATGAAAATGGTATGCTCAAAGTCCTCTTCCATCGCGAGACGGAGCAGGTCCTTGGTGTCCATATTATTGGTGAGTACGCGACTGAGCTCATTCACATTGGACAGGCTGTCATGGCGCTCAAGGGAGGGTTGGGATATCTACGCGACGCGGTTTTTAACTATCCAACCCTCGCGGAGTGTTACAAAGTGGCGGCGCTCGATGGATACAATAAATTGAGGGCCTAATCACTATAGGAGACCTCCGGGAAACCTCTGTAAAGAGGTTGAATCGGAGGGATCTCGGTCGCCCGGACGGCGACCGCAGGCACGCAAGTGCCTGGAGCGACGCGTAATCGCGCGTCGGTTTGCGCGCGATGAAGCTTGGAGCGAGCCGGGGAAACGCTATAAAACCACTGATACACATCTGGGAGCGCGCGTACTTTTTTATCGCTACGTAAGGGGTTTACCCCTAGAGCGATTTTTTTGATCCACTGTCGCCATGGTGTGGTACACATCCTGGTTCAGGGGGGCGGCATGGCGCGGTCCAACGACTCAATCAACGATGACCTTTTCCTGTGTGGTCGCATGGCCCGCTCCTTAGCGCACATCGTCCGCGGAGATCTGGCTGTCATTCAGAATGACCTGACCTACCTGGGTACTATTGTTCCCCCCGATGAGATTGAGCGTTCTAAAAATCGATGCGCGCGCGCATCGGCGACTCTGCAGAAACTCTCTATTCTTGCTGACAATCATTCTACCAGTGTGTGTGGAAGTGAGGAGCTCCTTGAGCTCTTTCGAGTTGACAGTTCAGCGCGCGGCTTGAGCGGTCGTATGGTGACACTCGATCGCGGCTCTATTCGAGGGTGGATAGAGATAGTGGAGCAGTTGATCGGTCCGTGGCGAGCAAGTGCTTCACTTCATGGCGAGAGGCCCGCGCTCCTTGTGATTCAGTTGACGAGCGGGGCGCTTCGCACTGAGTCGGTAGACTATAGTTCGTGGCACGCCTTCGCCGCGGCTGAACGCGGAGAGCGAGGCGTGCTTGAGGGGTGCGTTGCTGATCTCGTCATGCGCTCGTATGGGTGGAGTGTTCATCTGCGAAATGATTCATCACGGATGGTAACTACCCTTTGTGTACCGATCTCTGAGGGAGGAGGGCGATGCGAGAGATAGATGTTTTATTTGTTGATGATGATGGAGATTTTCTCCGTAGTCTTGTCAGGGCTCTGTCGCCGCTCCTTACTCCGTATTCGCTGCATGGTGTAGGCTCGGCGACGCAAGCCATCCACGTGTCAACGGAGTGCCGCCCCCTCGTTTCGGTCCTCGACCTCTGTATCGATGAGAGACGGGGAGTAGATAGCGGATACGAGCTTCTTTCCTCACTGCGGAGTCTTAATTCATCGCAACGTATTTTAGTTTTAACTGGCCATGGGTCCACCGCGTGCGGCATCCGCGCCATGGAATTGGGCGCGTCCAGTTTTATCGATAAAACCGCTACCCCTGAGCACCTGGCCGCCCTCATCAAGGACGCGGTCGCTCAGGCGCGGCTCCGCCGGGAATATGAGGCCCTCAGGCGCGACCACGATCGAGGCTCGGAGTGGTTTTTCACCGGTGCCAGTGTGGCTCACACGCGTTTGATAGACGAATTAGATTTTGCCGCGACCACTTCGCAGCCTGTGTTACTGATTGGCGAGACCGGCACAGGCAAGAGTGTGTGTGCGCGCATGATTCACAACAGGAGCGCCCGGGCGTCCAAAAATTTTGTGCATTATCATCCAAATTTTGGTGGAGGGGACCTGGTACAGAGCGAGCTATTTGGTCATGTACGAGGGGCGTATACGGGCGCGTCTGAGTCGCGCGATGGATTGGTGTCGCAGGCGGATGGTGGCTCTCTCTTTGTCGATGAATTGGATGAAGTGCCGATTGAAACGCAGGTGAGATTACTCGATCTTCTTCAGGAGTATCGCGTTCGACCTGTGGGCTCAGATAGATTCGTATCAGTGAACTGCCGATTTATGGCGGCGACAAATCGGCCCCTTGAGGAAGCCCTAGCCAGCGGTAAGATTCGTCGCGACCTGTATCACCGAATCTCTCACTGTCTGATCAGAGTCCCGCCGCTTCGGGATCGTCGAGACGACATAGCGGCGATGGCGAAACATTTTCTATCGCGCGTCGCGCGACGGGAGTCGATACACGTCTTCGAATTCTCAGATCAGGCGCTTGTGTTGTGCGAAGAGCATTCGTGGCCTGGCAATGTCAGGGAGTTGCAAGCGGCAGTTGAGACAGCCGCGTTTCGGGCGGCTCATAAGGGCCGGGCTATTATTCAACGAGACGATCTCTCTTTAGGTGAAAAAATGTCGATGTCTGATGGTGAGCCACATCTCGGGGCCTTTCACGAGCGGTTAGAGGCCTTCAAACGCCGACTTGTGGAAGAGGCGCTTCATTCCTGCAGTGGAAATCAGGTCAGAGCTGCCAAGCTTCTTGGTGTTGATCGGGGTACTATTCGGCGCTTGAGCGCAGAGGGCGCTATAGCGTTTCCCAAAAGTCCCTAGACCGCATAATGCAAATCACTATTTGAGTACTGCTGGGTACGGTGTCGTCGTGCCTCGTATTCGGTAGAGGTTGCGCCCCAACGCGGCAGATACCATGAGGATGTGGCCCGGTGTTGCAGATGAATTGTGAGCCTAACAATCGGGCCGTGTAGTAGCGGGTTTCTTGTATACGAGTGGTTAGCCCGCATATTTCATGAAACTGCGTCGCGAGAGCGGCGAGAATGGTGATTTT
>JAFMIS010000298.1 GCA_017853915.1 bacterium | reverse complement strand
CTATTCGTTTAGAGGCGTCGGAAAGTCCGTTCACAACGTTTGAGGTTCTATCGGCTTCTGACACCGCACCAGAGGCGAATTTACTAGAATCCTGAACCTGACGACCAACTTCAGCCACTGTATTTGTTAGCTCTTCAGTTGCCGCCGCGACTCGCGCCACGTTAACTGATGTCTGCTCGGATGCGGCAGCCGCCGCAACCGATTGCTCAGTCGTTCCAGCCGCGTTCTGTGCCAAGAGCTGGGCTGTCGCTGTCAATTCCGTGGACGCGGCTGCTACCGTCGTAACGATGCCACGCACGGCTTGCTCAAAGTCATCGGCCAGTTGCAGCCTCTTAACTCGAGACGCTTCAAGGGCGTCAGCTCCTCGCTGCATCTCCTCCGTTCCCGCGTTTATGACACCAGCGGCGGCTCGAAATGTTCCCGGCAATCCCCGTAACAGCACTCTGCGAAAAAATTTGCCTTTAGCTGCATATTCAAGTGACGCGCGCGACTCACGCACAAACGCATCCACAACATCCAACATATTATTAATGTTGTGTATCATCGCGCCGAGCTCGTCATTGCGGGTATATCCCAGAATCCGCGCCTCGAGGTTTCCATTCGCAGCCTCTTTGCACACCGCCGAGGCCTTGCGGATCCAAGCCGTGACGTCAGTAAGAGGGGCCGACGGTTTGGAGTGAGCTGCGCCATGAGCGGTTCCGCCATTTGGCACGCTCGGATTAACGTCCTCTCCCTCAAAAATCTGCGTTTGCTGCTCCATAATCCTCCCTTGCTCTTATAGCTTGCTCTTATAGTGTGAAGACAAATTCGTCGTACTCTTTTCCCTTGTCAGCCAACATCGACTGCAATAGCTCAGTCGCTGAAAGCATCCCTTTTCTTCGATCCGCATAGCGCTGCTCCTCCTCAAGGAGAACTTTGTACAGCGCCTGCGCGCTCTGCACTCCTGCTCGGTCCGGCGCGCGACGATTTGAGTGAAATCCTACAATGGAGCCATCCGGCCCGAATGAGGGAGTGACATGAGCAAACACCCAGTAGTGATCTCCAAACTTTGTCAGGTTGACCACGTAGGCGAAGATCTCCTGACCAGCCTGAATGGTCTCCCACAGCAGCTTGAATACACAACGTGGCATATCTGGGTGACGTACGATGCTGTGTTGCTGCCCTATCAGATCCTCTTCAGTAAAATCAGATATCTTTAAGAGGGTCTGATTTACATATAACACGGCCCTACTCAGCATTTCACACGACATCGTGACCTCTCAGGAGTTTCAAGATCTGTGCGGCCAAAAGATCAAAAAAGTGATGAGACTGGTGTGTGATATGGAGTGTTATCTGCGCGCGCTCTTCTCTCAGCTCAAGGTTGACGTACCATCCGCCAAGAGCGCCTCTCAAAACGAAGAGGAGAAGGACTGTGATCAGGTCTCAACCGACGCCCTTCTCAAGGAGTTGGGGCTTTAAGGCGATTATTTTGTTTTGCGAGACATTTCGCGAGCGATCTCTCGTTGGCTCTCCCGTTTTTTTATGTCCTGACGTTTATCAGGCGCGGCTTTTCCTTTGCCCAGCCCGATCTCGAGCTTGGCTCGCCCTCCTTTGAGGTACAGTTGGAGCGGTACGATCGTGGTGCCTTTCGTTTCGAGCTCACGCGAAAGCCTCACAATCTCGCGCTTATGCATGAGGAGTTTGCGAGCACGTCGGGGGTCATACTCTTTGTCCCCACTATGAGTATACGGTTTAATATACGAGTTGAGCAGAAAGAGCTCTCCACCTTGCGGGCGCACGTACGATTCGGAGATGGTGATTTCTCCAGCGCGGATAGACTTAATCTCAGCGCCAGTGAGCACTAATCCAGCCTCGAAAGTATCAAGTATATGGTAATCAAAACGCGCCTTGCGGTTCGCCGCGATGATTTTCTGGCCATCAGTCATAAAAATCGACTTTTACACTACCTGGCGTAAGCCGCGCGCTTGAAGCTGGTCTCCATGCCCGCCTTAATTTCTAGCCTATTCAAGGGGACGAATACACCCCTAACCGTTCTACTTTGCCAGATGTCCACACTCAGAGATCTATTCTAGTAAATCGAGCAACTGAGCTATCACGTAGCTCCCCATGATCCGAAAAGGATGTGCCTCACGATAGGTTAATTTCCCCCAGGTGTAGATTCACTTTCTAATCCTAGCAAAAACTACTCCCCGATTTTGTCAAAGACCCAAAACTAAGCATACATCACCGAGCATCCCTGGCTCATGTCGAGGTCTAGCCCGCATATTACATGAAGCCTGCTACTACGACCGCCGATAATAGCGCTTTTTCGGCTCAAAAATCGATTTTCAGACCGGAAGGTATCTCGATACGATTCCGCCCTGAAAATAGCTTTTTGAGTTCGCCCTTTGGGCCCGAAAAATCACCATTCTCGCCGCTCTCGCGACGCAGTTTCATGAAATATGCGGGCTAGGCACCAAACTGCCGCTTGTATCAACGGCGCGTTATATTCCAGCGGTTTGGGCATTCAAATGAGCACAAAGCCTCCATAATCGGGCGAAAAACTCGCCATTTCAGCCATTTACCCTCTGAAATGATTTACAGTGATGGGTTTTCTGTACTATTACATTTAGACAGTTTTCTTGTACCGGTCGAGTTGCTACGTATGCTTACCTCACGTCAAATTAGAGAAAAGTTCATCCAATTCTGGACTGAGAGTCCGCGTCAATGCGGAGTTGTGCCGAATCTCTCGCTGGTGCCGAACGTCGACTCCACTCTGCTTTTCGTAAATTCGGGGATGTTCCCTCTCGCTCCGTACCTGGGTGGTCAACCGCACCCCCTGGGAAAACGGCTATGCAACATACAGCGATGTCTTCGTACCAACTATGACGACATGCTTGAGGTTGGTGATAACCGTCATACCCTGATGTTTGAGATGATCGGGGATTGGTCTCTCGGTGATTTCACCAAGGAACAGCAGATCCCATGGATCATGGAGTTGTGGGTAAAAGTGTACGGGATGGACCCGAATCGACTGTACGTCTCCGTATTCGCCGGAGATGAGGATGCCCCACGAGATAATCTGGCCATCGAGTTATGGAAGAAGGCATTTCGTCAGTATGGTGTTGCGGCCGAGTTTTCGGAAGACATTCACGCGGTACCTGGGTCCCTTGCTGAGACAAAGGGCTGGAAATATCACATCTTCCCTTACAATAAGAAAAAGAACTGGTGGCAACGAGCCGACGCTCCAGGAGAGCTTGGCGGCCCTACTTCAGAGATGTTTTACGATATGGGAATTCCTGAAAAAATCCAGGACAAGTACCATATCAACGACGACTCAGGCCGCTTTATCGAGATCGGTAACAACGTCTTCATGGAGTACAAACTCTCCCACGAGATGAAGTGGGTCCCTCTTGAGCAGAAGAACATCGATTTTGGTGGAGGCTTTGAGCGAATCTGCATGATCGTT
>JAFMIS010000297.1 GCA_017853915.1 bacterium | reverse complement strand
TCGCTTGGGCCTGAGCAACTCTGTTCTGCACCAAAACGTTCGCCATATCGAGGTCTGTACCAACCTCAAAGTCGATCCGGATCTGCGACGATCCATCGTTCGCGTTGACGCTTCTCATGTACAACATGTGCTCGACGCCATTGAGCTGTTGCTCAAGTGGAGTGGTCACGGACTGCTCAACCGCAAGAGCATTCGCTCCAGGATAGGTAGCATTTATCTGCACGCCCGGCGGCACGACATTTGGATATTGAGATATGGGCAGACCCGTGAGGGTGACGAGACCCAGGATCACGAGCACGATCGCCATGACGATCGCCACCGTCGGTCTTCGCACAAAGAGGAAATCTTTAGTAGTCGCTCCGCTCTGCAAGGACATGTCGTACTCCTTTACTATGAGAGTGGTACTAATCTGGGCTTAATCTGCAGGCCGCTGCGGAGCTTCTGTATGCCCTCGACGGCGATAACGTCACCATCTGAGAGACCCTCCTCAATCACCTGAGAATCCCCTGACATCGGGCCGACCTGCACTATGCGCTGCTCCACGAGACCATCCCCATTCACCACATACACCTGGTAGGTTCCCTGCACTTCTTTGATGGCGCGTTTTGGTATCAGGATGACGCCCTGTCGGGTCTCCGCTATCGTTGTGATCTTGGCAAACAAGCCGGGGCGGAGGAACTTGCCCGGGTTAGGAAAGGACGCCTCGACCGTGATCGAGCCCGAAGCCGTATCAACTCCGCGATCGACCTTTACTACCTGGCCCCGTTCCGGGTGCACTGAACCATCGGCAAGCACCAAGGTCAGTTCTCGCTTCTTGCGCTCTTCACCTTCAAGCCGCGCTAAATTAGCGAAGTAGAGGTACTCCTTCTCACTGAGCGCGAACTGAACATGGATAGGATCGAGCTTCGATACTGTGTTGAGGATAATTGAATTGGGTATCGAGCCAACAACTTCGCCGACCTTTACTTTTGAGATTCCGATAGTGCCACTGACTGGAGCAGTTATCTGTGTATACCCGAGCTCAATCTGCGCGGCCTCAACCTGTGCCTGGGCTGCCTGCACCGCGCCCTCCGCCACGCCCTTTGTAGCGTTAGCCATATCCAGCTCGCGTTTGCTCACAGCATCGATCGCCGCAAGGGGCTTAATGCGCGCCAGGTCTGACTCCGCTTGAACAAGCTTAGTTTTGGCCTCAGCTAATCGCCCTTGAGCCTGCGCGACCTTAGCGAGAAATGGAGCCTGGTCGATAGAGTAGAGGAGTTGCCCCTCGGTCACCTCCGAGCCATCGTCAAAGTGCTGCTCCAGTAGGGTGCCTTGAACGCGCGCGCGCACATCGGCGTCGATGGAGCCTATCGTGCGCCCGACGAACTCGCGCGAGAGCGGCAGATCGCGGCGCTCTACCTTTGCTACTTGAATGGAGAGTGGCTCCTGCCGCGCGGGAGCCTGCTCTTTTGAGCACCCTCCAACGACACACGAGAGCACCAACCCCAAACAAGACGCAACCGATACCACGACACTGCGCCTAGTACATGGCACACGAAACGATCTATCCATACCTGGCTTCATCACTAGCAGCGCCTACAATCAAAAAAAGGACAACTCTATTTGCCTCTGCTTCTTACCACAGGCAGCAGCGGTCGTAGTAGCCAGAATCAAGCGAGGGAACGATGCTCAATACTCAAGAAGTCGACGTATAGCATCCTCCAACCTAGCGCGGGCCAGAAACTGGGCCTCTAGCGGGCCCGCGAACGGAACAGGGGTATCGAGGCTCGCTACACGCGCAACGGGCGCGTCGAGGTGTTCAAAGAGGTTCTCAGATATGAACGCGGCTATCTCACCTCCAATGCCCCCAAAGAGCGTATCTTCGTGAAACACAACTACCCGGTTTGTCGTTCGCACCGCGTCGCTTATGGCAGCATAATCAAGAGGCACGAGCGTTCGAAGATCAAGAATAGCCACTGACCACTCCGGATGCTCCGCAATAAGCTTCTCAGCCCAATGAACACCCGCGCCATACGTTACAATCACCGCCTGCTCTCCGGCGCGGTGGAGTCGGGCTTCTCCGAAAGGGATCCGGTATACACCAGCCGGAACTTCACCAGAGACACTTCTGTAGAGCGCCTTATGCTCAAAAAACATGACCGGATTGGGGTCATCGATCGCCGTTAGTAGAAGTCCTTTCGCGTCAGCGGGGGTAGCGGGGTAGGCGACCTTAAGCCCTGGAGTGTGGGCAAACCACGCCTCATTCGATTGGGAGTGAAAGGGGCCCGCGCCGGTTCCAGCCCCGGTGGGCATGCGGACAACTACGTTAGCGTTCTGCCCCCAGCGATAGTGGGCCTTGGCCAGGTTATTCACAACCTGCGTAAATCCACTCGACACGAAATCAGCGAACTGCATCTCAACTACACAGCGCCGTCCAGCGATACTCAAGCCCAACGCAGCGCCGAGTATCGCCGATTCGCAAAGCGGAGTATTCCGAACGCGCTCTAGACCAAACTCTTTAACAAAACCCTCTGTAACCTTGAAAACACCGCCGTACTCGGCAACGTCTTGACCCATAATGATGAGATCAGGGTGGAGCCGCATCGCTTCGCGCAATCCATCAGTAATGGCGTCGATGCACCGCATATTCGAAGAGGACGAACTGGAAGAGGGGGCTTCAGGTGAGCTTAAGTAAGGCGCGTACACGTCTTGCAACTCACTCTCGATGGATGCGGAGACCTCGGGCTCACTAAACGCCCTTTCAACACTACTTTCTATCTCGGCCTGAAGCTCAGCTCGCACGGCCGACATCTCTTTACGCGAAAGGTGTCGTTTCCTCAGTAAATAGCGCTCGAATCGCGCGATCGGATCTCTCTTTGCCCATTCCGTGAGCAATTTCTTCGGCACATATTTAATTCCGGAAGCCTCCTCATGTCCGCGCATCCGAAAGGTCATGCATTCAACGATAACGGGACGAGGCTTTTTTCGGATCGATTCAGCGAGCTTTGAGATGGTCTCATAAACCGTCATGAAATCGTTGCCATCGATCGTGACGCCCTCGATCCCATATCCGATCGCTTTGTCGCTTAATTTCTTGCACTTAAATTGCTCGCTGACGGGGGTGGAGAGGGCATAGCCGTTGTTCTCTATCAGGAATATAACCGGAAGGTTCCACACCGCGGCGACGTTGACCGCCTCGTGAAAATCCCCCTCCGAGGTTCCGCCCTCGCCAGAGAAAACCAGCGTTACATTTTTGGCCTTATCGAGGCAGCTCGCCAGCGCGATCCCATCTGCAACCGCCAGCTGCGGGCCCAGATGCGATATCATACCGATGATTCGATACTCCTGGGTGCCGAAGTGAAAGGATCGGTCGCGCCCCTTAGTAAAGCCGGAAAGCTTACCTTGCCACTGGGCGATAAGTTTCCAGAGGGGGATGCTTCGGCTGGTAAAGACCCCGAGGTTCCTGTGCAGCGGCAAAACGTATTCATCCTCACGCAG
>JAFMIS010000296.1 GCA_017853915.1 bacterium | reverse complement strand
AAAAATGTTGATGGTAATTCGAGGCATTTCGGCGCCCGACCCGGGCGCCCTCCAAACGACGATACACTGCTGTACGTGCTATCACTTACTCGCGGCTGTCACCGTCCCCTTCGGCACGCTCACCTTCGCCGACGTTTGCTTTGAGGTCACTTTCGATGCGCCTGAACCGACACTCACTGTGTATTTGACAGAATACGTCCCCTTCGGCAGATCATTAAAGACCGCCACACCACTCGTGTTGGTTTTAGTGACCTTGACGTTCTTGCCAGATAGGGAGAATGAGTATGATACCCGACCTCGGAACTTCTGGGCTATCACGAACATTTGATATTTAGCAGCCTGATTATCAGCCGTGGTTCGAGTCAGGTCCACTCGCGGAAGACTGGGCTGCGTGCTCGCTGTCGGATCGAGGCAATCTGCCGCGCCGTTACCATTGGCATCTGTATCTGCCACGTTACAGCCACATTGACCGGGAGTATCCTTCAGATCGCTACATGCGCATGCTCCCGAGCTTGTTTTAGCAGGATTTGTCGGGCAGGCATCCGCGCAATTTGGCGTCCCATCACTGTCTGAGTCGGTCTCCGCTACGCCGCACCCACACCTACCAGCAGAGGTCTTGGAGGAGTCCGTTGGACAGGTATCGACGCAATTCGCTGCTCCGTCACCATCCGTATCGGTTTCCAGGACACCACAACCACACTGACCAGCTGCCGTTTTCTTATTGTCGTTCGGACAGCTATCAACACAGTCCGCTATCAGATCTCCATCAGTATCAGTGTCCGGCTTGCCGCATCCACACGCCTGAGGCTCGGTTTTGGTGATGTCATTACTACAGAGATCGAGACAGTCAGGAACTCCATCGCCATCCGTATCGAGCGGGCAACTGTTCTGAGCCAGGTACACATGCTTAATCGTAGAAGCCGGATCAATCGTTCCATTGGCAGAATTATTCGGAGCCACATCAGTAGCCGTAGTCTGAAACGCTACGGTCAGTCCGTTATTACTTACTTGAGTGATCGTCGCGTCCTGCGATAGCCCAGTGCCTCCGTTACCTGGCGTCACCAGGTATGTCTTATTCTGAACTCTATCATACAGAAAGATATTCCTGTGGGCCGTCGTTGAGGTGCTCAATAGGTTGGTGGCTGCCGACTCGTAAATAATGTAGTGCGCGTCGCGACTAATCCAAGGGTGAGCACTGGCGCCGTTTGCTCCGCCACTAGACCCGTTGGCTTTGCTTACCAGCTGCGTCGTCTTGTTGACTGAATCATATAAGTAGATCTGAGAAACCCCGCCAGTACTTACATAACTAAACGATTTGGGATGAGGATAGTACTTGATTGCTCCGCCATTCTCTGAACAGACCATATTAGCGTTGGTGGTATCGACCACGAGATCAGTCGCCTTGGACTGATACACCACGTACCGACCAGCGCCATCAACCCGGGGGAATTGACTGTCATCATCCGCTGGATCGTTGTCATTCTTAATAGGAAGTAGAGTTCCGCTGATGGAGCAGCGAGGTACTTGCGCTCGACTGATTACTGAGAACTTCTGGTTCTTCCAGTAGTAAACATCGTAGTGCCCAGAGATGTCCGGATTGAAGTGTGTTGGCACGGTGGCCTGCGAATCAAAAACCACCACACTGCTGTCACCGTTCATTGCGGCGTGAGAGGCGTCAGCATCCAGACCGGATACGAGATCGGGAGCGGCGTGGAGCTCGAAGGTATCGGTGAGCACTGAGGTCTGACACTCTCCCAAGCCAGTCGCATTTCCAGTCTGCGCGGGTTGATCGCAATTGGCTCCATCTCGAATAAGTACATTCGAATTGTTAAAGGTCGCGCGAGGGACACACTGAGGCTCTACGTTGTTAAAGAGGTTACTCGCCTTACTCGTAAAAAGGATCTTAGCTCCATCATCGCCTAAACCGTCTAGATTCACCGAGGCGTTCGGCCCGATGCGACACTCATCTTTATTCTTGGATGTGGAGAGCCACACATGCTCGAATTTGCGGTCGTGCACCACGACTTGGGTTGTAGGAGTATACGTGGGCGGCGGGGGGTCCCCCGGCGGTGATGGAGGCGGCGTTGGCTGTCCATCCTTACCTCTATAGAGATTCTTTGCTTTACTCTCAAAGGCGATGTAGCGCCCTTCATCATCAGTTGGCCCACCGATCTTGGGATTAAAGCTATCTTCAGTTCCCTGGCCCGATTGTTCGATATCGGCGCTCACGCACCTGATAGAGTCATTGTAGTCATCAATCCAATACACCTGGAAAAAGTCAGTTCCGGTACACCTACCATTCGGAGCTGGAGAGAGATCATCGATGGTGCTGTCTTTGGTAGCGAATGCCAAATAGCGCGGATCGTACGTAAGCTTTCCATCAGCCAAATATGGATAGTCTTGAAACGCTAAGTCTTTGCTGTCTTGCGTGAGGAGTGAGACGTTTCCGTTTATATCTTTCTTAATACTCTTGCGGTATGTAGTGCTAGCAGAGAACGGTTGCGCGCTCGCGGCAACGGTACACGATATGCCCACTGCGCCGCACAGCAACGCGTGTAAAAGAATATAGCGTCGATTCGTCTTCATACACTCTTCCCCTTAGGAGCTCTCAAAGGAGGAATCGGAATGGAAACGTCAGTAGTTGAGGAGTTTTACTCTCCGATGCCGCTGAAAATGGCGCCCAGATGGACCAAGAGCTTCTAACCCCCTGAAGTCACACTCGATGCACAGATAAAACCTTCGTTCTAGGGATCAAATCTAGCTCTCTTCGGACACAGGCATGTGTGGATTGAGCCTCAGAGGACGCGGTTCTCTTTCGAAGAATGATCCTACAAAGAGAGCGGCGAGAATCTTACAATGAGAGCAGCAATAATCTTACAAAGAGAGCCGCTATAATTTTACAAAGAGAGTAGCGAGAATCTTACAAAGAGAGCAGCTATAATTTTAACAAAGAGAGCGGCGAGGACAATGAGGGGGAAGGCAATAGGCACCTGATACCGTCTTTGAGAATGCCCCTGTGTTAGCCATGTCCCGTCAGCACCTAATCGAGAGCCGCTATAATTTTACAAAGAGAGCAACGAGGACGGGGAGAGTAAAAAGCTTTTTCTTGCACTTCTCGCTGCTCTTCTTGTTTAATTTCACCTTTTAATCGCGCACTATTCACACCTTTGAAGTATATCTGCTCTCTTTTAGTCAGTTTATGCGGAGTTGTGGGTAATAGTCATCTCTTTCCCCCTCCCTCTTCTCGCCGCTCTCTTTGTTACATTTTCTCGCTGCTCTCAACGCTCGAAACCTTGCGCTGGGCTATTTTGATGGGGCAGTTTCTACGAACCCTTTTCGACTATCCTCTGGCGACGATATCCTGAATAGAAAGGTCTGCCGGCACGAGCGCCATCCGGCGCATCAACCCCCAGGGCCTTCTCAAGAGCTCCGGGCTTAAATCACCCGGGATGATCGCCTGTATAGGCGTCCCCGTCTCTAAGTCCAATAAACGACACCCGAGACGCTCAGCTA
>JAFMIS010000295.1 GCA_017853915.1 bacterium | reverse complement strand
ATCTGCATCTGAATTTCTTCTATCGACACGACTATTCCTCTGTTGCTGGGCAAGTAATCTAGGCGACCTGCCTCTCAGCTTCCTGCAGTGAGACCGTAAGTATCTTCGATGCCCCCGGCTGCGGCATTGTAACACCAACCAAGGTGTCCGCGGCAGCCATCGAAGCCTTGTTGTGAGTTATCATTAGGAACTGCGTGTGCGCGCTCATCTCTCTGATGAACGCCACGAATCGCTGCACATTAGCCTCATCAAGTGGCGCGTCAACCTCATCGAGAACACAGATTGGGCTCGGTCGCACCATGAACATACTAAACACGAACGCGATCGCACACAGAGCCTTCTCACCCCCCGACAGCAGGTCAATACTCTTTGGCTTCTTGCCCGGTGGACGGACAAGTACCTCGACGCCGGACTCAAGTGGATTCGATGGGTCTATGAGTCTTAACTCAGCTGAGCCACCACCGAATAACTTAGGTCCTAGAAGGGCGAAATTGGTTCGAATGGCCTCAAATGTGGAAACGAACCGACGAGTACATGCCTCTGATAACTCCGTCAGAGTGACCTGCAAGGTCTCACTCGCCTTTATTAAATCCTCGCGCTGAAGTTCAAGATCTTGGAGCCTTTTACTCTCAATCTCATGCTGCTCAATAACACCAGGATCCACCTCTCCCTCTCGCTCTAGTCGCTGACGAATAGAAGAGACCTTCTCTTCGAGTTCAGATCGCAATCCCTGGGCCAAGAGCTCAATCTCGCCTAATCGAGACTGAATCTCTTGCAACAAGTCATTCCCGTAGCGGTCTTGCACCGCTGACTCAGCGCTTGAAAGCTCTCCCTTGATGCGCTCACACGCCATGCGTTCCCGAATCAATCGTTCACGAGAATCCTCGTGGGCCCTACGCTTAACCTCAATAAGCTTGAGCAGCGCTGAGAACTCATCCCGCAATCCACGCCGCTTATCTTCCAGTTCCTTCAGAGAAGCCGAGATCTCATGCAACTGCGCGTCCAGCTCGGAATTATTACTACGCTTGAGCTCTTCCGCGTTGGCTACCGCCTCCGCTATCGACAACTCAAGGCGCTCGATGTGATTTCGGACGTCCTCACCTTGGGGCTCGATCCGCTCAAGATCAGATCGCAACTGATCATGCATCTTGGACTCGCTCAGAATCCTGCCCCGGATCTCCGCCTGCTGATTGGACAACTCTCGCAACTTCTTCTGGGATTCATGGATTAGCCGCGTCAACTCGGCATATCTCCTCTCGCCCTCCGAGATTGCCACGCTGAGCTTATCGCGCTCAGCCACCATACCATCATAAACACCCTGATTGTCCGCTATGGTACGGATAGCCTCATCAACCTTGCTCTTAATCTGAATAATTCCGCCATCGTGACGGAGACTGTAGAAGCTCCACGGCGATAATAAATCCCCCGTTTCGGTTACTACCACGGTGTCCGGATCCGGTTCGCCTTTGGCTGACTCTTTTTCAATAAACTTAAGAGCTGTGTCGAGATCGGCAGCAACCCACACTTTCGCCAAAAGCCGCGACACGATCCCATGACTCCATGTCAGTGTTTCCACATGCGATAATAGAGGCTCTACCCCCGGGGACGTGGAGCTTGGAGCACTGGTCTCAGGAGCTGTTCCAAGCGACGCAAACAAACCGATCCCCAAACCACGCTTATTGGCGGGATCCGCCTTTAGTACCATCTCCTGGAAAGAGCGCGCGACAGCCGCGACCTCATCGACCACCAGGAACGAAGCTCGCTCAGCCAGAACGGACTGGAGAGCTTTGGTATACCGGTCAGGCACTTTAATCCCATCAACGAGAAGCTTGTAGTCCCCCTTTATGCTCTCTGGAATCTCACCATCTCGCCCGAGCGCCCTCTTTAATTGCTCGACCGGTGAGGCTGCTGTCATTTGAGACTGCAAGGCGTCCCGACGGCTCTGAGCCGAGACGAGCTTATCACGAACCTCACGAACGCTCCGATCCAACTCTCGAATCCGATCTCGCTGGGTCGACAGGGTCTGCCCGAGCTGTCTCTGCTCCTCTTCTCCTGATACATCGAGAGAGCGCACCCCGTCATCCAGTTCCACTGCTTGCGCCTCTAGTCGGGCAAGAGATTCCTTGGATTCTGCGAGGCGTTGCCCTAGCACCTTTTTTCTCTCTTCGAGCTTTTGAATCTCCGCGTTTCGAGATTGCAGAAGTGAATTCAACTCCCTCACCTTTGACTCGCTCTGCTGAAGCTCCCTATTTCTCCGATGCAGGGACTCCTTGATCGCGTCGGAATTTCCGCGCAATTGCTCGATGTCAGCGTCAAATTGCATTGATCGATCCCGAGCTTGTTGCTCCTGCTGCTGCACACCCTGGAGTTGCTCTCCCGCCTCGCGTTCAACTCCCTCCAACTCCCCGGCACGGCTCTCCACCTCGGTGATCCGTTGTCGCAATCGAACCAGCGTATCAGCAAATAGGGTCTTCTCAGATACAGCTAATTCCTCCTTTAGCTGCGCGCGTGTAATAGCACGGGTAGCCTGACGCTTCAGATTGCTTACCTGCCGCGAAACCTCTTTAATTACATCTTCAAGGCGGACCACCTGACCACGGGTATCCTCTAGTCGCTTACCAACCGCATTGATGTTCTCCCTGAATCCGGCGATATGGGCAGCTTCTTCAATCACTAAACGGCGATCATCCGGCTTAGCCGATATAATGCGTCCAATCTCTCCCTGCGCGATGATTGTGTAACCTCGAGAGGCTAAACCGAGCACCCGGAAGAGCTCCTTAACATCCTTCAAACGGCAAGCAACTTTATTGATGAAGAACTCCGACTCACCACTGCGATATAGACGCCTGGTTACCTGAACCTCACTGACCGAGCGCAGCCACGAGTACTTAGAGAGCGATGCACGAATGTCCGCCATGAAATCGCGGGTCTCTGAGACGACAACCTCCTCAGATACTGGCGCCACGGAGACACTCGGGATCGAATCAGCGTTGGCGGCTTCCTGCGAAAACTCACTCGGAGCTACATCGAGATCCTCAGAGATATCAGCGCTCGGCTGTTCTTCGATGGAGGGCTCAGCACCCTCGTCCGCCTGGTTCTCAACGACTACTCCTTCAGCCTGCTCGTAGCACGCAAGTAGTTCCTCAAATAAATTGCTCTTGGTATCAGCCCGAACAACTACTGAAACCTCAGCCAATCCCAACGGTCGCAGAGATTCCGTGCCGTTGAAAATTACATCCTCGAGCACACCACCTCGAAGTTGAGACGCGCGAGTCTCTCCCAACACCCAGCGAAGGGCATCTATTATATTCGACTTACCACACCCGTTCGGACCAACAACGCCCGTGATACCCGCCTCTAGGGGCAGGATGAGGCGTTCCATGAATGATTTAAATCCGAAAACTTCTAAACGCTCTACTCGCATGTGCCTGATGCCACTCTACAACTGAACAACTTTGAACTACCTACTGAGATTAAGCCCGAGCTCAGTACCTTTGACCCCGGTCCTACCACCCC
>JAFMIS010000294.1 GCA_017853915.1 bacterium | reverse complement strand
CAATAGCGCCATCTGTCCTAAAACAATCTCACTTGCCGCGCCGTCTCTGAGAGAATAGATAGGCTGCAAGGATTGCTAGCGGGACCCATGTAAAGGTGAACTGGGAACTGGTGTTTAGGGAGCCCAGCCCGAAAGCAACAGCCTGGATGCCAAGCGTGGTCGCGATAATAACGATCCGGGATGATCTAGAGGGGCTATGTATGCCTTGGTAGAGTATCAAAAGCTGAACCGGAAGCAGGAGAGTTTGATCAAAAAACCACCCATAGTTGCTTGTGACAACAGAAAGACAAAGAGTGGCGGGAGCAATTATCTGCCAAGAAAGTTGACCTTTGTTTCGCAAAACAATAAGTGAGGTCGTCAAAAATGCCACAGAGGGCACTACCCATAACGGCCATGTCGGCGCTGTGCCCATGAAAGCTTCGCATAGCATTCTCACGCATGTAGTGAGTGTTGCAGTTTTCCAGTACGTCACAGGAATGGTCCCGGGCTGCATGTGGGGCTCGATGATTGACTCCAACCACCACGAGATTGAGTGCGGCCAGATGTATTCAGCGGCTCCCACGGACGCAGAGAGGCCAAGAAGGGCGCCGACCACAAATCTACGTTTGTTCGATCGATCTAACTCCTTGAACCATAACACGGCAGGAATCGTACACAGGAAAAAGAGGTGCGGCTTGGTTGCTAGGGGGGCGATCGCTATTCCGGCAGCACAATAGCTTCCGTGGCTGCCAAACCATAGGGACGCGAAAAGCGCGAAGGTAATGAAGATGCTTAGTTGCCCCAAACCGAGGCAGTCAAGAACTGGATAGAACGAGATAATGAGAGATCCCCTGGCCAGGAGCGAAAGCCCAGTGCGTCGCAGAGCGATGGGGGCCATCGCGGCAATCGCGCATAGAAATATAATCTGAAGTATGAACCATCCAAGAGCTGATGATTCAAACGAGGTGCGTAGCACGGGCCACAGAAGAACCACGAGCCATGGGGGATTCCACATCTGCACAGTTTGGTCGGCCGGTACTCCTACCCGCGATTCAATCGCGTGAAGGACGGCTCCATCGTAGGGATTCGCGCCTGCATTGAGAGCTTGGAGCGCGGCCCAGTATTGAACAAAATCCCGAGTGCCTGGAGCCCCGAATGGAAGACCTGGAAGATAGGGCGTTATAGCAATGACTGCCACAATTCCTATCGCTAATGCCAGCATCCCGGCTCGTTTTTCTGACATGACCGCATGGTAGCGTGCGGCTTGATAGCGACGCTACCCTCTTTTAGCGTAACCTATTTTACTCGAGTAGTTTTAAAACAAGAGTCGGTATTTTATTGGATTGCGCCAGAAGAGAGAGTTGCGATTGCTGGAGTACCTGCAGTCGTACGAGCTCCGCAGCATCACTCGCGATATCGGAGTCTTTTACGCGAGCCTCGGCGGCTATAGTATTTTCGCGAGCTACACTCAGATAATCAACAGCCGAGGAGAGACGATTGGCAGCAGCCGCGATGATACCGCGCTGTTGAAGGATATCGCCGAGGGCCAGATTAATCGCGCTGTAGGCAAAGCGAGAAGCAGAGACCGCATATGAAGTGGTGGCACCTGAGATCGAGTAAGTGAGGGCGTAATTGCTGCCGAGTCCCAAGAAGGATAGGGTTGCGAGCGCTGATTGAAGCGCAATCCTTGAGGTCCCATCACTGGTGATGCCCACCTGCACCATGATATCTGAGCTGGCTGAGAGCGCGTTGATGCCATTAAATTGCGTCACGGCAGCGATCCGTTCTACCTCCGAGCCAAGAGCGGTAAATTCAGATTGTAGGGCCGATCGCTGCGATGAGGAGTATGTGGAGTTGGCTGATTGGAGTGATAACTCCGACATGCGACCCAAAATCGAATATATCTCGCTTAACCCTGCATCGGCCATGTTGGCATACGAGAGTCCATCATTAGCGTTTCGGATTGCGACGGTCATGAGCCTACCCTGGACATTTAATTGTTGAGCCAGGGCGGCATCGGCCGGATTGTTTGCGGCTTTATTTATGCGAGAGCCCGAGGCAAGGCGCTCGTACACAGAACCGACTTGCTGAGTCGTGGTGCGGAGGCTACTAGCTATTCCAAGGGAGATAAGGTTTCTTGATAGAGAGATCGACATCGTGTCACCCACTGCTGGTCCCGCTGGGCTTGAGGCCCTTCAGGCGCGTCCTTTCACCTTAGGTAAACGGTCGGCGTGCGGAGGATCGGTAGCTTTTGGAGCTATTTCCCCGGAGCTGGGCGACCAGGGGGTAGCAAAAGTGGTAGTAAAATAAAAACCAAGCGATACCAGGCGGTTAGGATTTATGCCTAGCTTCAATAGAAGCATTTGCCTTGCTCGTACGGACTAGAATCTACAGGAGAATTCCGAATGCAACATGCGCTTGGAAATCTTCAATAACATACGAGAGGGGCCATCTGGCGCCTCGAAGGCTCGCACCTGAAGGTTTCGCTAGAGTTATGACTGATAACGGTTCTGGTAACGAAGCAAAAGATACAAAGAGTTACGTCAAAGGTTTGTCGTTTCGCTCAGGCAAAAACCTCGATGAACTCACGCCGAAAACTGACGGCAGTGAGCTCGGTATCGTAAATCCTAATTTCCACTCCACATATACTCCCGAACATATCGGATTTAAGCACGTTGGAAGTCCAGAGGCACTTGAGATTAAGCTCGCAGACGTCGGTTACCACTGCCTGCCTTTCTACGCCGTGCAGATGTCTTTGCTACTGAACACGCATGTCAACAGCGTGAAGTGTATTCTTCTCGAAGGCCCCTCCGGTTGCGGTAAGAGCTTCATGGCCAAATCACTGGCCAAGATAACGGGCGCTGAGTTGATGTGTATTCAGTGCTTCAAGGGGATGAATCTCCAGCATTTGATTGAGATACCCTCTACATTAGGCATGGTCAATGCCATGGCTGGAAAAGAGGTCAGTAATACTGATGAGCTGATGACTCTCGGTCCTATCGCTAAAGCGTTTCTGACTTCTCAGACAAAACCCGTTATTCTGTTAATTGACGAAATCGATAAAGTGGACGTCGCTATCGATACATTCTTCCTTGGGCCCATTCAAGATGCGCGAATTTGGCTTGAGTCGCGCCCACCCATAGACGCAAATCTTGAGAATTTAGTAATCATATTTACCAAGAACTTCGAACGCCCAATAAATGAGGCGCTCCTTCGACGTGTTCATCCACTGCGCATGAAGTTCATGGATTCAGCGCTCGAGCGCAGAGTCTTAGCCCCATACTGCCCGCCGCGCATGGCGGAGAACCTGATCCGGGTAGCTGATCTCATGAGAGCCTCGGATGGTAGTTATCCGTTCGATCGTCCACCAGCCCCCGAGGAGCTCTTGAAAGCTGCTCATTATATGATGCATCTGCTTACGTGGGACCTGATTGACTACTCATTCGTGGGCAAGAACCTTTTCTACATGCTCGCTAAGTCAGAGAGTGATCGCACCATTTTTGAGCAGATGTTGCGATACCATCCAGATTTCTCAGATCCGCTCGTGCCTGATAATCGCAACG
>JAFMIS010000293.1 GCA_017853915.1 bacterium | reverse complement strand
TTTTGGATTTCGTAAGACAGATGAGATTTTGGATAGATGTGGGTACTAGTCAGGGGCTAGCGTCCACCCTCACGGATAAAGACGGAAAGCTTCTTGATCGTATCGTGAGCCCGTAATTTTAGAAGGGCATCTTGGCCACCAACTAATTTTCCAAAAATAGTATACTTGCCGTCCATGTGAGGAGCATCCTCCAGGAGTATGTGAAATTGACTTCCACTCGAGCGACGCTGCGGATTAATCAGCTGTTTCTTTGAGGTGTAACCATCAGGCTTGCGTGCCATCCCAAGGGTTCCAAACTTGTGGTTACGCGGGGAAAATTCTCCGGGTAGTGAGTAGCCAGGCCCTCCAAATCCGTTGGATTGGGGATCTCCGCCTTGGATGAGGTAATGTGGTTTCCATACATGGAAAGACAGACCTGAGTAGAAACCTTTGTCGGCAAGATACTTAAAGTTAGCGACATGCCATGGGGCTTCCTCTGGAAAAAGCTCAAAGTAAAGCTTTCCCTGAGATGTCTCCATAATCGCGCTGCGAATCTTGAGTAATTCAGACCGCGGAGGTAGTGAAAATGGTGGTTCGGAATCAGCCCACGCGACGCATGCCGCACACGTCAGATGCCAGAGCAGCGCAACTATTGTCACCACGAGATTTAAAGGTAATTGACGGAGACTATTACGAATGAGCATCGTGTTTTGATCGTATTGGTGGTGCGGATCGCGAAGCTCCTGAGTCATACAGCGCGACAGGAATATATCGGAAAACATGGGGTGCCTCTAAGGGGGAGTTCCCATTATCGGTGACCTGTGGCTTCCGCTCTAGAGCGTTAGCCCCTTGTGGTCACAACTTATTTTTTATCTGCTCCCAGTGTGGGACACCTCGCAGATGTCGGCAAATCAATTCGTTCCACCTCCCGGCTGGGTTTTTTCAATCCAAGCGTAGTTGCTCCGATTGCCTTGTTTTGTTCTACCTCAAATGTTCGCTCGGGCCAGCTATCTATGCAACTCCTACAGATCGAGTTGGAACCACAGAGAGGACTCCTGAGGAGCACGGCAGTTGTGGTTCAAAAAGCCATTCAGTGACGATTTAAGAACCTCGACATAGAGCAGCGATGAACCAGTTGAGCCGCCAGGCTGCCTTCTCAGTGGTTTCATCCCCACATGATGGTGTTCGAAGAGCGGTAGAACAGATTGAATACCGAGGGGTATCTGGGGAGTTTTAAGGCTTTCAGACCAGGAACAACATTTTGTACGTTGCAGGCAAGAGAGCTTTTGTGGCATTGTTCGTTAAAAATAGAGTATTTACAGAGTCTTAGGGCTATTTAAAAGAGTGTCGATACCAATACACTCAATAACTCCTGGTAAAACGCCCGGAGGCCCAGCGTTGTATTCGGTGGAGCAATTGAGATTCCTAAAGGTATACTGAGGGTTACATGGATTCTTTCAAAATTCCCGCGCGGCTCCATCGCAACCCATTATTCCAGAGGGGCGATCTCCCCATGGTGCTTCTTATTATTTGTAGCCTCCTGCTCATGATCGGCTCTACCGTGTCAGCGCAGGAGCGAGAGCTAACGCGTCAGAGCGGAGGGCTCGACGTTGTGCTCGTATTGGACGCGTCTGGCAGTATGCTGAAGACAGACCCGTCCAAATTACGCCACGAAGGCGCGAAACTTCTGCTCTCCTTTCTGAGTGGCGGCGATCGCTTGGCGGTTATTCAGTTTGCCGGCTCCGCAAAAGTTGTCCGCGAGCTGCAGCCCTTTAGCCAAAGCATGGCCGGGGATGTCATGAAGGAGATCCAAGAGATTCAACCGCTCGGACCTTTTTCCGATATCGCCGAAGGGATCAAGTTAGGCAAGGCAGTGCTCGATTCCCATCCTCGACCTGATTCTCAGCGAGTAATTGTCCTGCTCTCTGACGGCAGAATGGAGCCTGATCCGGCTATAAGTCCGGCGTTCGCGCGCACCCTGGAGTTGATACATGACGTGCTGCCAGAGCTGAAGGCTCGAGAAACTAAGGTGTTCACTCTGGCTTTTAGCCCTGAGGCAGATCGGGCTTTTTTGGCGGAGGTAGCCGCGTCGACTGATGGTTTGACCTGGTACACGTCAACACCAGAGGATATTCACAAGTCGTTCGCCGAGCTCTTTCTGGCGATTAAAAGGCCGCAGGTCGTCGCTCAGACGAGTCGTGGGTTTAAAATTGACGATGATGTCGAGGAAGCCACATTCTATATCAACCGAGATCCAAGCGCGCAGTTAACGCTGGTATCACCCAAAGAGGAGCAATTTACGGCGCAAACCTCTCCAGACTACGTGAAGTGGTTCTCGGGCCAAAATTTCGATGTCATAACTATCAAAGAGCCTGATCCGGGAAATTGGCGAGTTGCCGGAACTAAATCTGAGGAGGGCTTCGCGACAGTTCTTACCGATCTGAAACTGCTGACTGATTGGCCTCTTGTAGTTCGGGCCGGAGACGATCCGTTGGTCCAGGCGCGACTCTATGAGGACGAAAAGCCTGTGGCGCTTCCGGAGATGAGCGGAGTTATTAATTACGCCTTTCAGATCTCGCAGACCGATCGTATCTCGAAGCCTCTGCATGAAGCGGCTTTGTCTGACGATGGGAAGCGGGGCGACAAGGTCGCGCTCGATGGCATCTTTTCAGCGCGCACTGTCCTCGATGAGCCGGGTGAATATAGACTAACCGTGGTAGCCAAGGGGCCGACATTCCAACGGTCGCAGCAGATTCCCTTCACCGTGCGCCCCCGTTTAGTTACCCTTGAGGTCCAAAATGTGGGAGAGGCGGAGGAGGCGCAGAGTGAGGATGCAGGCTCTCCCGGAGACAAAGAGGCCGGAGATGTTGAAGCTCAATCCTCCCAGAGTGAGCAGTCACGGATTTTCTCTGGTAACGAGGAAGTGGAGTTCAAAGTAAAACTTGCGAAAGAAGCGGTGGCTTTTCGCAGTGTCGATGTTCAATTGGTCGCAATCAATCAGGACCGTGAAAAAGTTAAAATTCCTCTCAAGCGAAGTGGTTCCAGTTCGCTTGAGTTCTCGGTTTCTGCCGGGAAGCTTGAGGGAGAGGGTCGTTACCGGATCTCAGCTGTGCTACATGCTGAAACTAAGAAGGGTGAGGAACTAGAGGCCCAAAGTAAGGAGATCGCATTTCTTTTCAGCCCAAGCAAGCGCTCTGTTGTTAAAGCTGCTCCAACCAAACATCATGAAGAGGCCAATCCGGAATCTCACGAAGAGCGGCATAGTAACGCCGGCATCCCTTGGATCCCCATCTCTCTCGTTGTTTTGCCTGGTTGTGTGGCCGCAGGAAGTCTAATCTCTCTCACAAAAAAGTCTAAGGAGCGTGGTTCATCAACAGTTCAAAAGTATGTTCCGCATAAGCAATTGATCGATGCTATCGCCTCCATGGAAGAGCGAATGTCGCTCAATAAAGTAGAGCTAACAGATCCGATTTTTAATGTGGTCGAAGAGCAGAGAGCGACGTCAGTTATAAAAGAAGAGAAAGTAGCGCCACTGGTGGCTACCGACGCAAGTGCTTCCGAGT
>JAFMIS010000292.1 GCA_017853915.1 bacterium | reverse complement strand
TGATCGCTAAGCCCTCTTTATTGAGAGCGCCGAACAACTCAGAGGTAACCCAATTGCATGCCGCCTTCGCGTTCGAGCATGCGGCCACTACCTGGTGATAAAATTCAACCGAGGCCCTCTCTGTTGTGAGAACTGAGGCGTCATACGGCGACAGGCCAAACTCTGACACAAGCTCGTGTGCCCACTGAGCCGGTAGTTTCGGCAGTTTGCGCTGAACTTCTCGAATCCAGCTCTCTTCTACCACGACTGGCGGCAGATCTGGGTCCGGGAAGTAACGATAGTCGGCGCTCTCCTCTTTTGAACGCATAGGACGCGTCGTGCCATTCACGCTATCGAAGAGGAGCGTTTGTTGGACAACCTGTTGACCTGCCTTTAAAATCGATGCTTGCCGGGCGACCTCATACTCAAGCGCTCGCTCGACAAACTTAAACGAATTGAGGTTCTTGATCTCGGTTCGAGTCCCGAATGTGAGCTGTCCTACCGGACGGAGGGAGATATTCGCGTCACACCGCAAGCTACCCTCCTCCATATTGCCGTCGCTGATATTGAGGTAGCGTACGAGCTGTCGTACCGCGCGCAAATACGCGGCCGCTTCCGCGGGGGAGCGAATCTCTGGCTCAGACACTATCTCTAACAGTGGCACGCCAGCGCGATTGAGATCGACGAGGGATGAGTTGGTACGTGAGTCGTGGATATTTTTTCCAGCATCCTCTTCCATGTGGATACGCTTCAGTCCGATGGTGCGCTTTGTGTCACCAACAAAAAAATCAACGTGACCTCGTTCGCAGATCGGCTCGTCAAATTGCGAGATCTGATAGCCTTTTGGAAGATCTGGGTAGAAGTAGTGCTTGCGAGCAAAACGATTAAAGCTTCGAATCTCGCAATTTGTGGCCAGTCCCAACATGATCGCGAACTCGACCGCGCGCTTGTTGGTCACCGGAAGCGCGCCCGGAAGTCCGAGAGTGACCGGATCGATAAACTCGTTCGGTTCTCCGCCGTACGCGGCTGAGGCAGCGCTAAATATCTTGGAAGCCGTTGATAGTTGGACGTGAACCTCAAGGCCAATGACAGTTTCAAAATCCATGGAGAGTCTCCCTCAAAGCTTAGTTCATCGCTGGTTTCTTGGTATGCCAATCCGTCTCGGACTCATAGGCGGAGGCCACCCGGAAGAGTGTCTCTTCATCCCATGGCCGACCTATCAATTGAATGCCGATAGGCAATCCATTGCCGGTAAAACCGCAAGGAATGCTCATGCCTGGCAATCCAGCGAGATTAACTGGGATAGTGAAGATATCATTCAGATACATCTGAAGCGGATCGCTGACCTTTTCCCCAATTTTAAAGGGAGCGGCAGGAGTTGTTGGGGCGATAATGAGGTCGCAATGGTCCTTAAAAGCGTTCTGAAAATCTTGTACAATTAAGGAGCGTACCTTTTGTGCCTTAAGATAAAAGGCATCAAAATATCCTGATGAGAGAACATACGAGCCCACCAAAATTCTTCGTTGGACCTCTTTCCCGAAGCCCTCGCTGCGAGACTTCGCATAGAGAGTTTTCAGATCAAGTTGACCAGCGGCGCGGTGACCGTATCGAATGCCATCGAAGCGCGCCAGATTCGAGGAGGCTTCGGCGGGTGCCAAAATGTAGTACACGGATACCGCCAGCTCGGTATGGGGCAAGGATACCTCAACGGGGATAGCTCCTAAGTGTTCCAAGACCTGGATGGCTTTCTTGAGAGCCGCGCTGATATCTCCATCAAGACCCGTAACGAAGTATTCTTTTGGAATTCCTATCCGGAGCCCTTTAATCGGTAGGCCCAGGCTCTTTTCAAAATCGGGCACTGCTTGATCAACTGAGGTCGCGTCGTTGGGATCACGCCCACAAATGGCTTGGGTCACGAGCGCGCAATCCCGAACGTTGGCAGCAAATCCGCCCACCTGATCGAGCGATGAGGCGTACGCTATGACTCCATAACGACTGACCCTACCGTATGTTGGCTTGAGGCCAACGATCCCGCAGAAGGAGGCCGGTTGACGGATAGAGCCTCCGGTATCAGTTCCAAGGGTAATGGGGCAGATACCCGCAGCGACTGCCGCCGCGGACCCACCACTGGAACCACCCGGAACATACTCAGGGTTCCATGGATTCTGCACTGGACCATACGCTGAATTCTCGTTTGATGAGCCCATGGCAAACTCATCCATGTTGAGTTTGCCGATCGATACGGTGCCGGCCGTCAATAATTTCCGAACCACGGTGGCGTCATAAGGCGGGATAAAGTTGTGGAGAATCTTACTACCAGCGGTAGTTCTCACACCTTTAGTGCAGATGACGTCCTTAATGCCTACTGGAACTCCCAGCAGTGGACCTTGCTTGCCTGCCTTGATGAGGGTGTCAATCTCTTGAGCCTGTCGAAGAGCGCTCTGTCCCGATAATTCGATAAAGCAGTTGAGTGACTTTAATTTCTCCGCCTTGTCGAGGGAGGCTTTGGTAACTTCGACGCAAGAAAATTGACCTGATTGAAGTCCCTCTCTGATAGCGGATATAGAGAGAGCGGCGAGATCTGTCATAAATACTACTCCACAATTAGGGGAACTCGGATGAACCGGCCGGAGTGATCGGGAACGTTTTGCAGGAGCGCCTCAGAGGGGAGCATCTCCTGTTGGAGCACCGCCGGTTCTCCGAGAGGAAGGGGCTCTGGATTCGTGCCGGGGGTAAGAACAGCATCCTCTCTCAGAACGTTGGTTGCTCCATGGACGTGGCTCATAGGAGTAACGGCTGACGTGTCAACCTTGTCGAGTTGCTGGACATACTCGAGGATAGAGTTTACATGACCGGTAACGACCGGCATGAAGGAAGGCTCGATTTCGAGCCTTGCGAGGTTGGCAAGCTTGAGGACCTCTTCTTCCGAAATCATAATTAAATCAATATGTTTAGGCGGTTAACAACTAATCAGAAAAGTGGTTTCGCAAGGCAGAATAAAGCATCTTTAGAGAGGGGAATCAATGTCGTTCCAGGCGCTGATATAGGGGACTACAATTCCTCCAGAAAGGATAGGGGACATAGTGGCTAAGAAGAACAACTCTTTCGACTACGACATGATTGTGATCGGTTGTGGCCCGGCGGGTCAACGAGCCGCGATTCAGGCAGCCAAGCTGCGCAAGAGGGTTGCGATTGTCGACCGTCGAGAGGTGGTGGGAGGGGTGTGTGTCAACACGGGGACTATCCCTAGCAAATCCTTCAAGGAAGCGGTGTTGTTTCTCTCTGGGTATCGGCAGCGCAACATCTATGGTGCCAGCTATCGGGTCAAAACTGACATAAAAATGTCTGACCTCACCTTTCGCTGCAATCGTATCATGCAGCTGGAGATCGAGGTTATTAAGAGTCAACTCAATCGCAATCACGTCGACACCCTCTATGGGCATGCCGCTTTTATCGATCCTCATACACTTGAAATTACCTCGAAGTCGGGGTCAGTGAAGAAGACGGCGGCTCAGTTTGTGATAGCGGTGGGAGCTAGGCCTTATCGACCACCTAATGTGCATTTTAATG
>JAFMIS010000291.1 GCA_017853915.1 bacterium | reverse complement strand
CGCTGATTTCCCGGTTGCCCATCGGGGCATGAGTCGAATTCTCTCCCTGCCTATGTACGCCGAAATCACGGAAGAGCAGCTCGCTCACGTCGCACGATGTTTAACCGAAAGTTTATCTTCCTAGAAAGGTCTCTCCATGCGCTTCGTCCAGGTCTTCTTCTTTTATCCGGCATACCTCGCGAGCTTCTACCAGCGAAATCCCACCCTCGCCGATGAGTCCTACGAGGTACAGCGTGCGGCCCTCCTCAACGATGGGTTCTATGCCACCCACTTCTTCGCTGAGCAGCTCCGACGAGTTGGATGTGACGCGCACTCGCTGATAGGAAATTGCGAGCCCCTCCAACGAGCATGGGCCCGTGAGCATGGCACGCCGTTTGAGCCCGAGTCATGGCACCACACAGTCCTCGCCGCTCAGGTCGATGCTCTTCAGCCCGATATCCTCTATCTTTCAGACCCGATCAATTACGACTCCCGCTTCGTACGCTCTCTCAAGACCCGTCCATCATTCGTAGCTGGTTGGCGCGCGGCGATAATTCCACCGTGGAGCGACTTCACCGAGATAGATCTGATTCTCTCAAGCGATCCGATCACTCCGGCGCTTGCCCTCAAGCACGGGGCTCGCGCCACCGAACACTTTCTCCCTGGTTTTCCGAGCTGGATCGCTGAGTCGGTCCGAGCTGAGCCCACCATGCACGATGTTGTGCTGTGCGGACAATTGACCGCCGATCATATTAAACGCATAGAACTTGTTGAGCAGCTCTCATTCTACGCCAAGAATACGTCGGATTTCATCCCAGCTTTCTTCGTTCACATCGCGGGGAACTGGAATCTCCAGGCGGCCCAGTCCTTCATTCATCCGGCTCTCTGGGGCATGGATCTGTACCGAGGATTGCGACGGGGGAAAATCGGCCTGAACAATGTGATCGATTTTGCGCGCGGCGAGGGTGGTAACATGCGCCAATTCGAAGTCACTGGATGTGGCTCCTTGCTCCTGACCGAGGAGCACCCTACTCTCTCGCGTCACTTTGAGCCCGGCCGCGAGGTAGAGACATACGGATCATTTGAAGAGTTAGTTGAAAAGATCGCGTACTATTCATCTCATGACAATGAACGGGAGGAGATCGCGCGACGTGGACAGGAGCGCTGCTTGCGCGACCACAGTTTAGAGCGACGCGCTGAATGGTTGGTTGAGATCCTTCGCTCTCATGCCGGAAATATCGGAGCAACCCGAATTCCCGAGCGCCAGCCCGAGTCTGTCCCCCGGCCTGATGAGCTGATGAGGCGCGCTATCGATCTGATCCAACAAAATGAGGTCGCTGAAAGCTACCAGACGTCCCTGCAAGCCCTCAAATGGTACCCACACGCGCGTTATGTTCACTATATGCAGGGGCTTGCTCTCTTGAAGATGCAACGGATAGCCGAAGCCTGTGATGCACTGAGATCCGAGGTTAGTTTATTTCCTGACAGTCCCTACGCGATCGATCTAATCCAACAGGTAGAGCGAGCCCTATCAGCCGTGTCGGTCCAGGAGCCGTAATATCACGGCTTTTTGCGCATCAAGCCTATTTTCAGCTTGCTGAAAAATAATTGAGCGAGAATCCTCCACAAGCTGTCGCGATATCTCAAATCCGGCATGAATCGGCATATCGTGCATCACCTTGGCTTTTGAGAAACGCAGCGCGTCGTGATTCAACTGATATGGAAGCATGAGCTTCATGCGACTTTCTTTCTCTTCTTGAAAAGCGGGATCGTGAAAGAACTCCATATCGACCCAGGTATCAGTGTACACGTAATCCACGTTTTTCACCGCTTGGCTCATGTCCTTTTCCCAGGTCAGGGTGCCCGCTTTCATCCCACGCTCAATCACTGAATCAATTCGAGCGCCCTCATTTGTGAGCGGCGTTACCAACACAAGGTGTACCCCCAGAGCCGCCGTTATCTCTATCAATGAGTTTACGACGTTGTTGTGAACCCCGACATAACACATCGAGACGCCTTCAAGCTTTCCAGCGTCGAGTTTGATGGTGAGCATGTCGGCCAAACTCTGGCAGGGATGGTAGAGATTACAACATCCATTCACTACTGGTACCTCGGAGCCTCGCGCGATCTGCTCAAGATCCTCGTGCCGTTTCATACGAGCGACGATAAGCGAAACATTACGTGATAGGTATTTGCTCTCAAAGGAGATATCGGTGAGCTCAAAATTCGAACTCATCCAATCGATGTAGATCGCGTGCCCTCCCATCTCCGTCAGCGCGGCCTCGAAAGAAACTCGGGTCCTCGTTGAGGTTTTCTGAAAGAGCATGGCGATACTTCGACCCAGCATCGCGCCATTATAAAATGTGCGGTGTCCCTTGACGTGCGCGGCAAAATCAACGAGGTCCTGAATCTCTGAATCACTCCACTGACTCCATGTAAGCAGGTGCCTCATAATTTCCTCCCATCGCCCAATGTCATGGATGCAAGATCATTGCAGATACAATACTCGTTGATGCGTCACCGGAAAGACCAAACACATCCTCCAGTTCCCGACACACAACACCGCAGCGCGCCACAACGCGCGGTTTCTCTGATTGTGGAGCATCGCCATCGATAAGATCATCCAGAACTTGAAAACACTCCCCTACCCGCGTGCCCCATGAGAAAAACCGCTCGACTCGCTCCTCTCGAGCTCCCGCACACACGGCCCCACACGCGGCGGCCGCGCCGAAGAGAACTCCTGTTTTCAAGCGAATCATTTCGGCGAGATCGGAGGAATTAGCGCCTGTCTTCATCGATAGATCTAATTGCTGTCCCACACAGAGGTCACGCCATACACCAGCGAGGATCCGAGCGATTCGAGCTCGCGCGTCCGTCGATAGCTTCTCATCAGCAAGCACCGCGTGAAGCGCCGCTCCCTGGAGTACATCTCCAACCAAGATAGCCGTCGCTTCACCGAACGCCTTGTGGCACGACGGTTTGCCTCGACGCATATCATCATTATCGAGCGCGGGAAGATCATCATGCACAAGCGACGCCGCGTGCAGTGCTTCAAGAGCGACACTTGTGGAGAGCGCTCGGGTCGGAACCTTACCCATGCAGGTGGTTTCAAGGTCTGAGCACACTGCAAGGGTGAGCAATCCACGCAAGCGCTTGCCCCCTGAGGAGCATACGTATTGAGTTGCCTTTACGAGGTCGCTCCCTCCTGAATGGATCCCGAGCGCCAGCTTCTCAAGAGCACCGTCTATCTCATTACGCCATGAGGTTACTCCACTCACTTTCATAAAACGTCGTTTGTTTGCTTCCCTGTTTTCCACAGTGGCCTCTCAGGGAGGGACAACATGTTTCTCAATCGGCCCACCATGTACATGGAACCGGTCACGTATGCGACCCCCTGCTCTGCAGCTGCAAAAACATCCCTCAAGCATCGCTCGTAATCATCACCATAGCACTCAACACTTATCCCGGTTCCCGATATCAGGATCTCCTTCTTCAGGATCTCCAGTGGCAAGGCTCTTTCAGATTCCGGTGTGATAAGCCTCCAGGTACCCACGTATGGTCGAAGCATAGCCACCAT
>JAFMIS010000290.1 GCA_017853915.1 bacterium | reverse complement strand
TTCGGGTGATTCGCGGCATTTCGGCGCCCGACCCGGGCGCCCCGCTAGAACTCGAGTCGGTCGGCCTTCGCTATCGCCATTCGAATCGAGCGAACACGGGGAGTCACGACGTGATTTCCGACGATCACGATCGGAAGCTCCTGCGAGTTGCTGACTTTCTTGGCGAGATCCAAGAGCTTCGCCGAACTGGGACTGATACTTATGTTTTGCTCAACAAATGGGATTCCCGCCTCATGCAGTTCGGTTCCCAAGTTCTGGCACTGAGCGCAGTTCTCATTCGAGAGCACCATCGGTGTTCGCGGATCCCATGAAAGTTGATTGAGCCGGAAAAACTCCGATGCCTCATACGCTGAGGAGAAGATCGGCGCGGCATTGACCGGTGGAAGTGCGCTCATCATCCCTATGCCAGCAATGATCGCGACAAGGGGAACAAGTGTAGCGGCCGCCTCTGCCACAGATTGCACGGCATTAGACCACGGATGAGACTCTTGGGGATCGCTGGAACGGACTGACATCTCTTCTCTCCCTAATACGAAAAGGTTGCGAATTGAAGCGTCTGACGAGCCCCACGGTGGTCCGGGGGATCCGTCTCTTACATGTAAAGGGGTCGACCAGCGTATCCGAATGCTTGATAGATAGGCGCTAAATATCTGTTATTGATAACACAGCGAAAAGTTGAGACTCCCGGGAAGCCTATATCAAGAGGTTAAACCAGGATCATAGTCGCCCAGCGGGTGAAGAGGAGCAACCGAGTGCCCGTGACAACGTGCGGGCGCGCTCGAGTTCATGAGTAAATGAGCCTTGGAGCGCAACCGGAAGGCGCCAGGCGTGGGGCCCGGAGGTCTTATATTAAACGTAGCTCTCGTAGGTTATGCGGCTACGTCGGTCGAGCAATCAGAGCCTTCACGGTAGTGCATACCCAATCGCTGCATCAATTTGTTGTCGTGATCATCTCCTGGATTGAGGGTCGTAAGGAGTTTTTCACCCGCAAATATTGAATTCGCACCGGCGATAAAGCACAGCGCCTGCATCTCATCCGACATCTCCATCCGACCCGCTGAGAGGCGCACCATTGAGCGCGGCATCATAACCCGCGCGGTCGCCACCATGCGGACAAACTCAAATGGGTCTACGTGGTCTCCCTTGGCCAGCGGAGTTCCCTCGACCTTAACGAGCATGTTGATTGGAACGCTCTCGGGGTGAGTCTCTTGATTGGCAAGTTGTACGAGGAGTCCGAGCCGATCGTTGATCCCTTCTCCCATGCCGACAATGCCACCACAGCATACCGTCATTCCCGCGTCGCGGACATTTTGGAGGGTCTTGAGGCGATCCTGGTACGTGCGAGTCGAGATGATCTCACCGTAGTACTCGGGCGATGTGTCTAAGTTGTGATTGTAGGCATAACAGCCAGCCTCTTTCAGGCGCTGTGCTTGCGATTCGTTCAACATCCCAAGGGTGCAGCACACCTCGAGCCCGGTGCTGCGAACTTCGCGCACGAGGTCGAGAATCGCGTCGAAATCCTTGCCATCTTTCACCTCTCTCCACGCCGCGCCCATACAGAACCTGGTTGAGCCAGACTCCTTAGCCTGGAGTGCCTTGCTCCGTACTACATCCTTGGGGAGAACTCCGTGGCGCTCAACGCCGGTCTTATAGTGCGCAGATTGAGGGCAATAGGCGCAATCCTCTGGGCAGCCGCCAGTCTTTACCGAAAGTAGGGTAGAGCGTTGCACCTCGTTCGGATTAAAGTATGTGCGGTGAACCGTTTGAGCTTGATGGATAAGCTCGGGGAATGGCTGCGAGTATATCCTCTGAGCCTCCTCAAGGGTCCAGGAGTGTTTCAGCTCAGAGCTTGAGCCATTTTTTGACGATACAGAGCAACAGGTTGATTCGTTGTGCATGAATATCTCCCATCAAACGGGAGGAAAATACCTCATTTTGAGAGGGGGGTACAGGGAGGGAAGCGAGGTTGTTCGATCGAGGATATTCGGTGGGTTAGCTCGGTAAACAGCCGCAATTCGACTAGGTCGCGGTTCCTCAGCTGTAGCTCCTGAGCCTTCGGCTCATAATCCAGTGGATCACGTCCAGGGCAGTGCCTCTTCTTACGCGAGGCCTTTCTGACGCAGGTCAGCGAAAGCTTCGGCGAAATAAGTAATAATTAAATCGGCTCCAGCTCGCTTCATGCTGGTGAGGACCTCGAGCATAACTCGTTGCTCGTCTATCCAACCCTTCTGGGCGGCTGCCTTGATCATGGCGTATTCCCCACTCACATTATACGCCGCGGTGGGCATCGCGAAGCGCCGCTTCACTTCACGAACGATGTCGAGAAACGAGAGAGCTGGCTTTACCATGATAATATCCGCGCCCTCTTCGATATCGAGAGCGACCTCACGCATCGCCTCCTCGAAATTCGCTGGGTCCATCTGATATGACTTGCGATCACCGTACTCGGGAGCGGATTGAACCGCCTCTCGGAAGGGGCCATAAAACGCGGAAGCGAACTTGGCGGCGTAACTCATAATCGGGAGGTGGGAGAAGCCTCCCTCATCCAGTCCGTGTCGTAGCGATCGTACCATCCCATCGAGCATTCCACTTGGGGCGATCAGATCTGCTCCGGCCTCCGCGTGAACGAGGGCTTGTCGTACCAGGTTACCGAGGGTCTCATCGTTTTGAAGCACGCCATCCTTCATGATACCGCAGTGGCCGTGGCTGGTGTACTCGCAGAAACAGAGATCGGTCGTAACAATTAACTCCGGCGCCGCCGCTTTCATCGCTTTAATCGCGCGAGGGATAATCCCTTGTGGATTCCAGGCGGAGGATCCGATCTCGTCCTTTGATTCCGGAATTGCGAAGAGAATGACCGACCGAATGCCGAGATCAAAGAGTTGGGAGGCTTTGCTCGCCGCCATGTCGACACTCAACTGGTACTGCCCCGGCATCGAGCCGATCTCTCGCTTTACCTTATCTCCTGGCACAATAAATAATGGAGCGATCAGCGCCTCTGGATTAAGGGTAGTCTCTTTGATCATGCTTCGAAGCGTAGGGGTGCGACGTAATCGGCGTGGGCGCTGTATTGGAAACGACATAGTGGGGTCTCTCGACTAAATCCTCTCAACAAAATCGCCACTCGGCTGGTTATAGACAGAGCAGTGGCCGCACATGAGGTTCAGAGAGTAAAGCCTCGCATGAGCGTCGGAGAAAGCTACCTGATGGATGCGAGCGAATCAAGGCAACCACCCGCCGCGGGCTTGTAGGCGCGGAGGCATGTGGTACGCATGCGATATTATATAGCTAAATTAGATACTTGCGGTTCCTCTTAGAATCATCTCTGGGTGCTAGAAATTTGTGGCAGACTGAGCTCCATCGCCGATGTTTTTTAGCAACTTTTGAGGGGTCTATCCGATTATAGCAGGGTAGTTTGACAGGGTGGTTTGGTCAGGCACGTCGTAGGGGCATACGAGCGCTAGGGCCGTACAAGCGCTAGGGCCGTACAAGCGATAGGGTCGTACAAGCAATAGGGCCACGTTCGGTGGGGTCTTTACATGCCACGTAGACAGGGATCTCAATCT
>JAFMIS010000289.1 GCA_017853915.1 bacterium | reverse complement strand
AAGGAGGGCATCAGAGCGTTAGAGTCAGACATCGCGGCCGCCTATGAGTCCTCTGTCCCTGGCTTAGGTTGGATTCGACGCGAGGAAACAGGCGCTGGTGGAGGTGCGGCGGTGATACACGAGTTTGAGAGTGACTCGACGCGGGGGCGGCTGGCTACCCGTGTGCTCTCGACCGCGTTTGATGGAAAGCTGATGGCGGTAACTGTTATAGGCCTCGCCTCTGATCGAGCTCGAGTCGACGAGGTCGCGACCACGATTGATGACACCCTTAGTATAAACTAACGAGCGCGTGCATGGCTGACAAAGACCGACATAGGGATCCCCGAACATCCTCAGGGATACCGGTTCACGAGGTGTATACAGCGGCTGATGTTGGGGTGTCAGATAACTCGCGACCAGGCGAGTTCCCGTTTACTCGTGGGATTCATCGATCGATGTATCGCGGAAAGTTGTGGACCATGAGGCAATACTCCGGTTTTGGAAGCGCGGAGGATACAAATGCTCGCTACCACTTCCTTCTCAAGCAGGGCATCACCGGTTTGAGTGTGGCTTTTGATCTCCCGACCCAAATGGGGCGTGATCCGGATCACCTTTTGGCAAGGGGAGAGGTGGGGCGTGTTGGGGTGTCGATCGCTACGGTGGATGATATGGATCGGCTGCTTCAAGGGATCCCGCTCGACCAGGTATCGATCTCGATGACGATTAACGCTACGGCTGGGACTCTGTTGGCGTTTGTGTTGGCGCTCGCCGAGCGCCGCGGAACTTCATGGTCAGCTCTGCGAGGTACTATTCAGAACGATATACTCAAGGAGTATATCGCGCGTGGCACCTACATCTATCCGCCGCGGCCGGCGATGCGACTCGTAACCGATATATTCTCATTCTGCAAAACAAACGTGCCTCAGTGGAACACAATAAGTGTCTCTGGCTACCATATCCGGGAGGCAGGCAGCACCGCTGTAGAGGAGGTCGCGTTTACTCTCGCGGATGGTCTTGCGTATCTCGAGGCGGCGCGCGAGCGTGGTTTGAGGATCGATGATGTTGCTCCTCGGATGGCGTTTTTCTTCAACTGTCACAATAATTTTTTAGAGGAAGTCGCGAAGTTTCGCGCGGCTCGTCGACTATGGGCGAAACTGGTCAAAGAGAGGTTCTCCCCTGACGACGAGCGATCGCTCATGCTGCGTTTTCACACTCAGACGGCTGGAAGTAGTCTGACAGCGCAGCAACCGCAGAACAATATTGTGCGTACTACTGTGCAGGCTCTGGCAGCGGTGCTGGGCGGCACTCAGTCGCTGCACACCAACGCGTTCGATGAGGCCCTCGGTCTGCCAACTGAGGAGAGCGCGCGCATAGCCTTGCGCACTCAGCAGATCATAGCGGAGGAGTCGGGGGTCGCGGCATCTGCCGATCCTCTCGGAGGGAGTTATATTGTGGAGTCGCTTACGGACCGGATCGAGGAGGAGGCCCGTAAACGTATCGAGCGTGTCGATGCCATGGGGGGTATGTTGAGCGCTATCGAGCAGCGCTATCCCCAGGGCGAGATCGATAACTCAGCCTATGAAGCCCAGCGGGCGATTGAGTCTGGAGAGGTTGGAGTAGTGGGAGTGAATCGATGCGCTGAGGATGGGCTTCAGGAGCCCCCGTTACTATCGATTGATCCGCGAGTTGAGCGGGAGCAGAGCGCGCGGGTAAAGGCGTTCCGTGGCGCCCGAGATGCCGCTGGAGTCACGAATTCGCTGGAGCAGCTCAAGCGGGCCGCGGTCGGTGACGAGAACACCATGGCGCGCGTGCTTGATTGTGCCAGGAGTGGAGCAACACTGGGCGAAATATCGGATGCCCTTCGGGAGGTGTTCGGCGAGTATCACGGGGAGTAGCGAGTGGGGGCAGAAGCTGTCGGCGCCGGAAGGCTGTCGGGGGCCATGGCCTGACCAGAGAGCGTATGACAGGCTTCCGGCGCCCCAAAAATTGTGGTGGTGGCAGATTTATACTTGAACCTGACACCCTGGTCGACTAGCCTAGCGGACGTCGGGTGCTTGTCGGTGGCCAGGAGGCTCGTCCCGCGTTTTCGCATGCTTAGGAAACGTAGCGGGAGCGAGAGTCGAAAGGTTGCTACAACAAGCATGGTAGTCTATAAACCCGGCGCGATTTTCGCGAGACCACCGCGAGTGGTGCAGAGGAGTTCTCTATGAAAAAGAAAGAATTAGAGCAGTTGAAAGCGGTGCTTGAGGAAGAGAAACGTCGAATCCTTCGACACCTTGAGGATCTAAGTGACAGCTCGGTCGCGGACATTGACACGCCATCTGGAGACTCGGTGGATTTGGCTTCGCTTGAGATTAATCAAAATTCACTCGTCAAGGTCGGAAAGCGGGAGTTGAATCACCTCAAAAAGATCGATGTTGCTCTTAAGAAGATTGAGGACGGTACGTACGGGGAATGTGAGAGTTGCGGGGAGCAGATCGGCGTCGCTCGACTACTTGCCCGTCCGGTTGCGCAGATGTGCATCGATTGCAAGACAGCTCAGGAAAATGAGGAGCGCAAGTATACGGATCGGTCCCCAGAGGAGGATTCGGATTCTCTGCCTGAAGAGGGAGAGGAGATCTAGCGGCGAGTCGCCCACTTTGGTGAAGTGGGCACCTTGGTGAGCTAGTCCCTATGGGGCATGCCCTCCCGGCTGTCGCGTTCGTATGTGCCGAGGCGGGGCTGACTAACCCTTATGGCGTCTCAGAACAAAAAACAAGTAGAGCTTAAAGCAGAGGCGCGCGAGATCGCATCTTCGATGCATGGCCGTCACTGGCATGTGTCCGCGCCAGCCAAAGTGAATCTACGCTTGAAGGTTCTTGGTAGGCGAGCGGATGGTTATCATCTCTTGAGTATGCTGAACGCCACCTGCTCATTGAGCGATGATGTGGTGATATCTTTTGGGCTGGATGGCGAGACATCCGCTGAGATGAATCCACCGAGTATCACGCCTCTGCCGAGTAACAAGAACTTGGCGGTGCGAGCGCATACGGAATTCTGGGGCGCTTTTGGATGTGCGGAGCCGCCCATAAATATTCACGTAAGGATCTCCAAACGCATACCAGTAGGTGGTGGTCTCGGTGGCGGAAGTAGTGACGCCGGTGCCGTGTTAAGGGTGTTACGCGAAGTCTTTGGAGCTTCGGTAAGAGCGGTGCTCGGTCTTTCTGAGGTGGAATGTGAGGCGCGAATAACCAAGGCGGCGCTTGTGTGTGGTGCTGATGTCCCTTTCGCGTATCAAGGCGGGGTGTGCTGGGTTACTGGGGTAGGCGAGCAGGTACGGCCCCTCGGTGATGGACCTCTCTGGTCCGGCAGAGTGTTGCTTGCCGTGCCGTCGGTGCCAGTTCCCACCTTACCTTTCTATGAGTTTTATCGGCGCCAACATCCAGTCATTGTGCCCACCTCAGACCTTGAGATGGAACGATTGAGGGGAAAGCCCTCGGAGGTGCTCCTTGAGGAGCTTCTGCATAATGATTTCGAGCGTGATGTGGCCGGTCTCGTACCTGAGGTTGGACAGGGGATCGCCTTGGCGCGTCAATTCTTTCCAAGAACG
>JAFMIS010000288.1 GCA_017853915.1 bacterium | reverse complement strand
GTGGCCGCGAGAACCGGATTGTCTCTCACACGTAGCGGTCTACTAGTATTGCTCGGGCTGCCTTGAGACTGTCCCGTGTCATAAGAAAAAAGCCCCACAATCTCTAGCCTTAGTATCGCGCGAGTAAACAATTCGGAGCACGGGAGATCTCTGTGCGCGATTGTGTTTCGAGCGCCTCTAGATCTCGTAGTAGAGCATTCGTTCTAGTCGCCTATCGCGGTGAAAGCGCTATAGCTCTGGCGCGAGCCTCTTGTATCTAAGTTGCACCGAGAGGTGACAAGACTTGCTGAGAGAGGTGCGTGACTACGGAATTTAGATGGTGGCACAAACCTTATAATGCAGCAGACGGAGGCATACATGTTTCGAGGTGAATATCCATTCCGACGAAGTCGGTTGTTGGGGGAAGAGGTCTTTCCACTACAACGAAATTTTCAACGAGCTTTTGATTACTTGCTCCAGGATCTTTTAGAGCCGGTCGGCACTACCGCGGTGAGCGCGTTTATGCCGCAGATCGATATCGACGAGGATGAGCGTCAATTAAAGATTATGGCCGAATTACCCGGGCTCAAAGAGAGCGATGTTGAGATAGTTTATGAGCCGGGAAACCTCATTCTTCGTGGAGAAAAGAGGGAAGAGGAGAAGCGTGAATATGCCAAGGGCAGGGGACGCTACGAGGAGCGCCGTTACGGAGCATTTGAGCGGCGCATCCCCGTGCGATGCCAGATCGAAGAGGGGCAAATTCAGGCTAATTTCGATCGGGGGGTGTTAACAATTTCGCTCCCAAAGTCAGCAGAGGCTCGAGCACAAGCGAGAAAGGTTCCGATTAAAACCGGGGTCTCAGAGGCGCAACTCGAGCAGGGATTGCGAGGCCGTGAGCAGCCATCAGCTGGAGCTGCTGCTCATTAGCTTCCCTGAGCGACAGGTTCAGTAGGTTCGCCCGCGGAGCCTGTCGCCCCAGTCTCTCGCCAAGAGGCAGCGCTCGTAGAGAGAATCGGCTCTCCCTGCCACACCCGCGCCAAGCAATCGGATATCGCCAGCACGATCGGCCCGAGAACTATTCCGGATGCGCCAAACACAACCAGTCCGCCCAGGATAAAAAAGAAGACCAGCAGAGAGTGATAGTGCAGTCTCTTCCCTACCAGGATCGGATACAGGACGTTGTCCGATAGACCGATGACGATTGTTCCCCATACCACTGTCGCCGCCGCTTCCGTCCAGTGTGATTTCATCGCGAAAAATACCGCTACAGGGATCCACACGATGAACGCTCCGAGGTAGGGGATCAAGGCTAAGAGCGCCATGATAGAGCCCCAAATCACAGCCCCAGGTAGCTCAAGCCACCAAAAGAGAATTCCACCCAGAAAACCCTGTACGATTGATACTGCCACTATTCCAAAGAGAGTGGCGTGGATCGTGTCCGTAATCTTTCGCAAGATCGCATCAACTGTATCGTCTGGAAGAGGGATAAGGCGTTTAGCCGCAGCTATGAACTGCTGCCCGTCACGTAGCAGAAAGAAGGCTATAAAGAGGGTCATCAAGCCATATCCAAGTCCTGCCAGAGAGATAGTCAGAATCTGAGTGGTGCGGTGGCGTAGGATGCTGATCAGCTCGCTTGATACCTCTGAGATATGAAATGTATCTTGCAGAAAAAGCGCGAACTCTCCGGCCCGTGGATAGCTGCGAGTGAGCTCAATCCATGCGTCGCGAGCAGTCATCGGAAAGATAGTCGCTAGACCCTTGAGGCCCGCGTTCACCAGCTCACGTGACATCCAGATTGTAGGGGCGATGATCACAATCGCCAAGGCGCTCACCAGTAGGGTGGCACGGAAGGCGCGTGAATGAATAAAGCTCCCGAGCCTCGTAAACCAAGGATACACAAGGGCGCTTAATGCCCCAGCCCAGGCGATGGGAGTTAAAAAGGGAAGAATGATGTGCAGTGAGAGATAGGTAAAGCTCGCGGTGATGATAAGGAGAGCAAGCTGTCGAGATTGTTGTGCGATGGTTGCCAGTTCCAGGACCCCTTAAGCCGTTTGAGTGAAAGATGGTTTCATGCATCCGTCCGTACCGCATTAAGGCCACAATAATAAAAACCCAGGTGCCTTTCGGCACCTGGGTCGCGGGCTGCTCCAAGCAGCGTGGACTTGCAAGCGCCTGATACCGACGAGGACATCAGGGACTCACAAACCGGTGGTATCGAATTGGGTCACCAATCAATTACCGGTAATTATCGGGTCACCCCGTAATCTTTTCCACGCATCCAAGAGGTCAGCGGATTATCACTGCCTCGAGGTTATTCTCAGTTGGCCCGTATGCGTAAAAGTATCAGAGCCTCTCGGGAAGCGGCATGACGGCTCTTACAGGTGAAGCTAGGAAAGTTTCCCCGCGGCGGCGTATACGCGCTCTGGAGGCGTTCTCAAGTTCCAGACCAGACCGAACCACGAGAGCGCAGTTAGGATATAGTGAGAGATATCAATCTCCCACCAGTAGAATCCCTGGCGCTCTGAACCGGGGTAGTAGTGGTGGTTGTTATGCCATCCCTCACCGAGGGTTATTAAGGCAAGAAGCCAGTGGTTACGACTTGAATCAGTTGAGGGGAAGCGACGCTTGCCGATCAAGTGAGTCAGTGAATTGATGCAGAACGTTCCGTGGTACAAAAGAACGGTGCTGATGAAGAATCCCCAGGTCAGCATCTGCATGCCGTTCGTTCCAAGGGATGGGTATGCGTGCTCAAGCCATACTCCCAAGAAGAACATCGCTACGGCCAAAAGAATTGGCGGTACCACATTGTATTTCTCGAGAAGTCGAAGCTCAGGATACTTGGTGAGATCTTTCACTAAGTCTAAGCGCGGCTCAAGAAACTGGGAACTCAGTACCCAACCCACGTGAGAGAAGTAGAGTCCATGAACGATCGGTGAGTGAATGTCCTCTGGGGTATCCGAGTGTCTGTGGTGATGGCGGTGATGAGAAGCCCACCATATCGGACCCTTCTGAGCCGCGGTTGTTCCGAGTAGAGCTAAAACAAATTGAAAGGCGCGACTGGTGTCATACGAACGGTGAGAGAAATAGCGATGGTACACTCCCGTGATGGCGAACATCCGTATCACATACAATGCCAGACAGACCGCGACAGCGACCCAGCTTACTCCCACCCAGAGGGCCAGGAGGCACGCGACGTGAACAGCCCAAAACACCCCCTGTTTGAAGATGTTCATAAAGGAGAAATCGTCTTTGACTGAAGGGTCAACATCGCCGTGGTACATAGGAACCTTTTTTCTTTACATAGTGCCCGTAAATGGTGCCATGTCCGCCGTCGCTGAACAAGTAGAGCGGCCTGAGCTGCCTCTGTAAGTTATTGACGATTGGAGAGATTGCAGTGTTAAACAGCAAAGAAAGTGCCGCACAAGGCTGTTATCCGAGGCCTTACGTCAGCTGGAAAATATGAGTAGTTTGCTCGTGTATTATCCAAGCGAATTCAAACGAAACGCCCACTCATACAGCAGAGTGTTGTCATCTTTATCCCTGAGCTGTTGGATGTATGTTACGCGACCTCAGCCAACGAGAGTCTCTTTGCTCTC
>JAFMIS010000287.1 GCA_017853915.1 bacterium | reverse complement strand
TTGTCGTGGCAGGTGTTCGCACCTCATCCGGTTCACGGTTTGTATCGCAGGTGATGGTATTGACCGCCACGCTCTTGATGGCACAAGGATGTCTTGCTCAGTACCGGATGTTGAGACGGGCTGGTCAACGCGGTGCCGTGTCTCTTCCGATGCACGCGATGCTCTACGGCAAGGACTTCAGTGGATTGATGTTTGGGCTGGAATTGGGCGCGTCGGCGTGGAGCATTATTCTCATGCACGCGTCGAATCTTGTGATGCGCCTCCCGATTTTGTACGGGTATCTAAAGCTGCCAAAATAAACCCGTTCCTGGGGCATGGAGCGCCTATCCTTATACGGGTTGAGAGGCTGATCAACTATGCGGTTACAGAGAGAGGGAGGGTATCGCGAGGCGAAAGGAACCAGGGGCCTGCAGCAGCTCCCCATGAAACTGCTGGACCAAAGCTCCTACGATCTGGGATGACAGAGACATTTTCTCTCCCTCTAGTCCCCCGGACGAAAAGTTATCCTGAATATCGAGAACTAATACGGAGCCCTCGCCTTGCATAGAGACCACAAGCCTCGACTGACCCTCGTGAGGGCTAAAACGCTGTAGGGATTCCCACACCAATTCATGCGCTATGAGACCCAGCGACATCGCGGTTTTACTAGCAAGAACTACAGACTCGAGTTCGAACTGTACCTCAACTCCCTCTCCAGCCCCTCCCAAGGACTTAACCGCCTGCGAGATAATACCCTTCAGATATTCCTCAAATTGCACCTGCAGGGCGCCGTAATCTCTGAAGATACAATCATAGAGCAGAGCCATGCTCTGCACTCTCTGCTCACAACGCTTCAGAGCGTTTCTACACGCACCATCGCCCGCCTGACGCGACTCTAACCTGAGCAGGCTACATACAACCTGAAGGTTGTTCTTTATCTGGTGGTGAATCTCCCGAAGGTAATCACAACTCACGGCCAACGATCGGCCACTCATAGATCTGCTCGCTACGGGTTGAGTGGAGTTATCAATGTGTTCTGTCATAGTACTGGCCCTAAGGTATACTTTACCTTTTTGACGCTCGTCACTCTACGAAACTTTATAATATTTGGGCCGCTGGATGATGAGGGTCATATTCAGACCCCGAGCGCAGCCCCCAAGGTTATCCACTCTTGGGTAAAGCACCGATAATATTAATTTTGGACCCAACCTGCACCCCAAGTCGTCTTACTGTCCCCGCAGAAAATTCCAACACATACTGACTCGGAGCACCGACTGAGCGCGGATTTTCAGTCAAGGGCGGTACATCCTCAAGAAACCCCACCACGCGCAAATCTTTGGAGACAAAAACCATATCAAGTGGAATCAGGGTATTCCTCATCCAAAAAGAGTGAGGCTCCTCGCGTTCAAAAATAAAGATCATGCCGTGATCTGGTTGAAGAGAGCGTCGAAACATCAACCCCTTGGCCCTCTCCGGGTCCGTAGCAGCGACCTCCATCGTCATGGGAGGAGATACTCGTCCATCATCGAAAGAAAACGAGAGGTCAATTGAAGGAAGCTTTCTGCCAGTAGGAGAACCATCTCCTTCCCGCGAACATCCGCAGATCATCACCGGGAGCGCCATCAAGAATAACCATCGCCGGATAGATCCTGATAGGCTAGACCGGAGCGCTATGCGCATCACGCCCCCTTTAAAGCCGTGGTCAGCTGAGGCACCACCTCAAAGAGATCCGCCACCAATCCATAATCAGCCACCTCAAATATAGGGGCATCGGGATCCTTATTGATGGCCACGATAACTTTTGAGTCTTTCATCCCTGCCAAATGCTGAATCGCTCCTGATATCCCCACCGCAAGATAGAGGTTCGGCGCGACTACCTTGCCGGTCTGACCCACCTGCCAATCATTCGGGGCATATCCAGAATCAACCGCCGCGCGCGAGGCCCCCACTGCTGCCTTTAGAGCATCAGCGAGTGGAAATATCACCTTCTCAAAACTCTCAGCCGAGCCCAGAGCTCGACCTCCACTCACCACGATCTCAGCGTCTGAGAGCTCCGGCCTATCCGCTTTTGACTGCTCATACGATACTATCTCACCGAATCTCGGCTGCTCATGAAGCTCCGGATCGCCAGAGAGCGATAATTCATGTACCTGACCAGCAGCCCCCTCCTTCGTAGCCACAGCGAAGGCGGTTCCGCGGATTGAGACCACCCGTGGACCACTTGATAGTTCAACATCAGCGATAATATTGCCCGCATACATCGGCCTCTTGAGTGAGCCATCGCTATTCACCGCGATAACATCCGACGCCTGAGCTCCATCCAAAAGAACCGCTACCCGTGGGAGCACGTCCTTGCCCGAGCTGTTCGCAAGGGTGACCACACTGTCACCACCAAGTTCCTTTGCCGCAAGCGCTATAGCCCGCGCGTATGGCTCGGCACGGTATTGAGCGAAGAGCTCGTTCTCCGAGAAGCGACATTCAGTCACTCCATATTGAACGATCTCTTGAGCAGCCGCGGATGCACCCTTGCCGAGCGCTATTCCAACAACTCCGGATGCGCCCCAAGCCGTTACCAGCTGTCTGGCTGCCGTCAGAGCTACCAGAGAGCCCTTGAGGATTCTACCCTCATTGTGCTGAACAAATAGAAGAACCTTACTCATAGCTAACTCTCTCTAAAACCACACCCTAGATAACTTTTGCCTCATTCTGGAGAGCTGCTATCAGCTCAGCTACATCTCCAACCTTCCGTCCAGCCTTTCGGCCACTCGGGAGTGACAAGCTCTTCACGCGCAACTTAATCTCCTTCGACACGCCAAGCGTATCGAGAGTCAGCTCCTCAAACGGCTTCTTCTTCGCCTTCATTAAATTCGGCAACGCCGCGTAACGCGGCTCGTTCAAACGGAGATCGGTCGAGACCACACACGGAACGGGCACCTTGATAGTCTCAAGACCTCCATCGACCTCACGAGTGACCGTGACTGACTCTCCCTCAACCTGCACTTTTGAGGCGAAACATGCCTGAGGCAAGCCAAGCCGGCCTGCCAAGAGCTGCGCGGTTTGATTCGAATCAGAATCAATCGCTTGTTTGCCCAACAAGATCATAGAGTATTGACCCCGCTTGTACACCTCGGCGATCGCTCGAGCAGCGAGATCGGAATCAACAGGACCATCGTAATTAACCAAAATGGCGGAATCAGCGCCCATCGCCAAGGCGTACTCCAAGCGCGAACGAACATCTGCCGGCCCCACACTGACCAGTACGATCTCGGTTACTACCCCCTTCTCTTTAAGGCGAATCGCTTCCTCTACCGCAATCTCATCAAAGGTATTGATTATCCACTTGATGCCGTCAGTCTGAATGTTCGATCCATCTGCGAGGAGTTTTAGTTTAATCTGCCAATCTGGCACTCTTTTTACTGGTACAAGTATCTTCATAGATGCGTAATTTTACCCCAGCCAGGGGCCCCGGATCTAGCCTTAATATTGCGTTATCCTGCCCCACCAATCCCTACGAGCCAAGCATGCGTGCCACACACCGTATAAGGACGATACGGGGACCTTGAAACGCACATCCCCCCTGGCAGGGTTGATCGCCCGACA
>JAFMIS010000286.1 GCA_017853915.1 bacterium | reverse complement strand
TGGCTCGCATCAGGGTGACGCATGGCTACCAGAGTTCGAGCGGGATTTTACCCTCGTAGATACCACCAAGGGTGAGCGTTGCACGTTTGAGACGTACAGGCGCGCGTCCCTGTAATGCCAGAGAGCCTCAGGGCCTATTTCAAGCCGGTGATAAGGGTCGCTGGCCAATACAGAAGAAACGCCGAGATAGCGCTGATCGGAATCGTTAACACCCAGGCGTACAGTATTCTAACTGTGATACCCCAGCGAACCGCGGAGACGCTCTTGCTGGCACCGACTCCCATGATGGAGCCACTGATGCAGTGAGTGGTGGATACGGGGAGCCCGTAGTGAGAAGCAGTCATAATAACTGCCGCTGCCGCTGTCTCAGCCGCGAATCCATGCACCGGTTTCAGATCTATTATCTTCGTCCCAAGAGTTTTGATGATACGCACGCCGCCAGCCGCGGTGCCAAGGCCCATCGCCGCCGCGCTCGCCAGGATAACCCACGTTGGGACCATTAACTTGGGTCCAGTCATCGTGACCGCGCCGTAGGCGACGAGCGCCATCGTGATGACACCCATAGTCTTCTGCGCGTCGTTGCTTCCGTGCGAGAGGGCCATAAAGCCAGCCGAGAGCATCTGGAGGCGGCGAAACAGAGATGAAACCCCAACCGGCGCGGCGCGCCTGAAGAGCCAGAGCAGAAATAGCATGAATGTAAAAGCGATTAACATGCCAACTATCGGGCTCAAGATTAAGCTGCAGACGATCTTTGTCATTCCTGGGCCCTGAATTGAGGAGAATCCGCTGTGAGCGATGCCAGCTCCGACCAGACCTCCGACCATGGCGTGCGATGAGGAGGAGGGGATTCCGAAGTACCAGGTAAAGAGATTCCAAAAATTCGCTCCAAGGAGCGCCGCGAGCACCACAACAAGGGTGATGGTGTCAGGGGTAATAACACCTTTCCCTATCGTGCTCGCCACGGCGGTACCGGTCAGGGCTCCAATAAAGTTCAGCACCGCCGCTAGCAGAATAGCGGTGCGAAGCGGAAGTACTCCAGTACTCACCACGGTCGCTATGGCGTTGGCCGTATCGTGAAAACCATTGATGAAGTCGAAGATCAGCGCGACGACGATTACCGTGATTACCAGAGTGAGCAGCATACGCTAGGAGTTCTTGATAACAATCGTTGAGAGGACATTTCCTACATCGTCACACAGATCAAGGGTGCGCTCTAAGCCTTCAAGAAACTCCTTGTGTTTGAGTAATCGAATCGCGTTCGGCTCATTTTTGAACATATCAGCGGTGCGCTGCCGAAAGATGTGGTCTCCCTCATCCTCATAGCTCTTAATATTTTTGCAGTGCTTGCGGATTTCAAGATGATTGTTCTTCATCTGAATCTTCGATACGCCCTGGAAGATCTCCTTGGTCGCGTTGTGAATGAGCTTGGCAAAATCAACGCTGCCAACTGGTAAATCCTCCATGGCATGTACTTTAATCTGAAGAGCTGTCGAGCAGATTTCGTCGGTGATGCTCTCAAGCTCGGAGCCGAGGTTGTAAATATCCGAGCGGTCGATAGGGGTAACAAACGTACGGTTGAGTTCCTTGTAGACCTCGATAATGACCAGGTCGGCCTCGTGCTCCACCTCTTTTATCTTAGCTACCGTGGTTTCACGAGATTTCGCGTCGGCGTCACTGACGCACTCCACGAGCAGAGCTCCCGCGTCGCTCGCGCAACGAGCGAGTCTGTTTAATAGTTCGAAGAAGTGTTCTTCTTTCGGGAGGAGCCATTTGATAGCGCGGTCGAGCCACATATGAGTTAATCTTCCACAATCTGGTTATGTATGTGGCGCAGGTGTAACTGAAAATCGAAGAGAAGGGTAGTGGCGATAACCGTAAAACGAAAAACTAACACGCCGCCAACCGAGGACATGGCGTTTCCCAAAACTTCTTAGCAAAACCCCGTCTTTTGGAAAACGCTATCGATTCGCGGACGCGAATCAAAACGATAACCTATAGTGATGTCTGGCAAAAGCATTGCCAGTTTTGCGCTCAATCGTAAAGACATACATTCGAAATTATCAACCGACCAGAGCCGATGTTTTATACTTTGGGTCGCTCGCGCTGCAGACACACTGGGCTTATGCGATCAGTGCCTTGAGCCCCTGATAATCCGTCTTTCCAGAACCGAGCACAGGGAGGGTCTTTAACTGTCGAACCTCGGCAATGTGCACAATGTGGGGAAATCCACTTTCGCGTAGACAGGCATTTGCCCGGTCGAGAGAGAGGTCCCCCGCCACAAAAGCGATTAGGCGTGGGCGACCATCCCCCTCAGCGCCCTGCGCAAGGAGCGCCACGGATGGGGCGCCATCAGGTGACGGCAGTCGTTTCTGCAAGGCCTCTTCCACGGCACCGAGGCTGATCATCTCTCCCGCAATTTTGATGAAACGCTTGAGTCTTCCCGTGATGACCAGGTTGCCATCCTCGATTCTGCCGAGGTCACCTGAGTTGTACCACCTTTCGTTTTTAACGGTCACAAACGGATCGATGGTCGGGTCAAGGTAGCCGTTGAAAATATTCGTGCCCTTTATCAGGATTAAGCCCTGTTCGCCAAGCGGCACGGGCTCAAGCGATTCCGGATGAACGATCGCGAGCGATACACCTGACAGCGGTCGCCCGACGCCGACCCGGGCCTGTTTCGGTCTACCAACGCTTACTACGGGGCTGCATTCAGTGATCCCGTATCCCTCCAGCACCTCAATCTGGGGGTTGATGGCGTTTGCCAGTTCAAATAGCTCCTGAGGGGCTCTTTCAGCTCCTGAAACCAAGGCCCGCATAGACGCGAATTGGCGGGGCTCTCCAGCTTTGAGGATTGAGCGTAGAAACGTAGGGGTCCCCGCGGCCACGGTCGCGCCCCATGTAGAGATCGCTTTCGCGATCTTACGACTCTCGTTCGGATTCGGGTGGTACGCCACTCTCAGTCCGGTCACAAGAGGAAGAAGGGTGCAGATCGTCAGACCGAAAGAGTGAAAAGGGGGAAGAAAACCGATGAGCACATCGGATCGAGTGATCTGAAATGCCTCCAGTACCCCCTTGATATTCGATATGATGTTCGCGTGGGATAGCGGGACACCCTTGGGCAGCGCCTCTGAGCCACTCGTAAAAAGCACCACCGCGGTTTGATTCGATGTGACATTCGCTTGACCGAAAGCCTCGAGAATTTGAGTTGGAGTCTCACGAGCCATGCGCTTGCCAGCAAGCTTCTCTTTGACTGAGAGATTTTTTTTCACTTCTTCAAGAAGAACAAACCTATTCTCCAGGAAATCAAGCTCAGTCGGCACAATATCGAGGAACTTCTCGGAGGTGAAGATGGCTGTGAGGCCCGTAGTCTGGCAGGCGTGCAAAAGCGATCGTTTTCCGGCTGTCCAATTCAGAAACACAGGCACTTTACCGGCCACTATAGCGGCCATGGTAACTATCGAGCTTGAGACCGAGGCGGGCAGGAGAACCCCCACGTGACTCCCCGAGACGTTAGCCATGAAGCGAGCGAGTGAGACAACACTCACCTTTAATTTATCCCAATGAATCACCCCCGTACTCTCATCTCCGA
>JAFMIS010000285.1 GCA_017853915.1 bacterium | reverse complement strand
AAATGTCGCGAATTACCATGCGCATTTCAGGCTCACGTTACATCCGGCGGCCGGACCGGCCGCCCTCCAAAGGGGCATCGTTTCTTGGGTGGCCCTGATTAATGACCGCCAATAATTGGAGGGCGCCCGGGTCGGGCGCCGAAATGTCGCGAATTACCATGCGCATTTCAGGCTCACGTTACATCCGGCGGCCGGAACGGCCGCCCTCCAAAGGGCATCATTTCTTGAGTCGCCTTGATTCAAGACCGCCAATAATTGGAGGGCGCCCGGGTCGGGCGCCGAAATGTCGCGAATTACTATCAACACGTCAGGTTCACGTTACATCCGGCGGCCGGACCGGCCGCCCTCCAAAGGGGCATCGTTTCTTGGGTGGCCCTGATTAATGACCGCCAATAATTGGAGGGCGCCCGGGTCGGGCGCCGAAATGTTTCGAGGGACGTGAAGGATTCATGAACAAAGCGCGTACGGGTCGCCCTTATCATTCGCTCTTTCAATCTAGTTTTATGTTGGTTCAAAGGACGGGGCGGGGATTTGTAGTGAAGAGGAGCAGAGAGAGTATAAAACCGGGCTTTAAGTAAAACCGTAATCGAAAACGGGAAAGAACCGGACAAAAACTCTGAAATGAACCGAATAAAAACCTTACTACTGTCTCTGCTCATGCGAGGAGTCTCTTCGCGTCAACAGAGCTTGGGCCCTTTCTATTTTGATTCCACGCAGGGGCCAATCGATTCAGCCCCTCCTGGTAGTCGTAACCCCCTGTAATGGCACTTGTTTTCATCGATGCCTAGGGAGAGAAATTGCATCCAGAGAGTGCTCCCAAAGGTTTTTGGTGCCCAGCCTGCTACGCCAGCATCTTATCCTCTACTCGCCGTGTCAGATGACGACTTGAGGAAGCGGCATGCCCTCAACTCCTCATCTCCGCGAGGGCTTGATGGGAGATATTGTGTCTACACAGAGTCAAAATTTAGTTCGAACTAAGTTGCGCGTTCTGATGCAGAGTAGGCCCAACACCTTTTCCCAGCGCGGCGGAGATACGACGGTCCTTGAAAGATTAAGTCAGGGCCTTGTGGCACTCGGTCACGAGGTGTGTGTCGATCTTAATGCTCAGCAAGATCCACGTACGTTCGATATCGTACACCTTTTTAATTTCGCGACGCCAGCACTCACTCAGGAATTTGCCAGGAGAGCTACAGCGGCAGGAACCCCTTTTGTTGTTACGACTCTCTATGAAGATATCCCGGAGTTTCACACGCAGTCGCACTACGTCGCAAACAAATTGATTGAGTATGTGCATAATCGGCAACAAAAAGACTCATGGATTATTTCCAGCGCAGAGCTCTCGTCGGTTCCAAGAGCCAACAGGTTCGCGGCTGACCAGATAGCCACAACCGCTGCCGCCCTTTTCCCGAATGGTAAGGGGGAGGCTCACGCTCTACGTCGAGATTTTCCGAACATCAAGCGCTCTATCGAAATACCGGTAGGACATGAAATCGGGGTACCCTGCGGCCCCGAGTTGTTCCGCGAGACTTATGGCGTTTCAGATTTTATTCTGTGCGTCGGACGGTTTGAATCCCGCAAAAATCAACTCATGCTTCTCAAATCGCTGGAGCACAGCGACTTCACAGTTGTGTTAGCCGGCGGCGGATTCTCATATCAGCCTGCATACGAAGCCGCCATTCGCTCCTTTCAACGTCGTGGCAAAACGATCATCGTAGGTCGTTTATCAGCCGAAATGCTCTCATCCGCCTATGCTGCCAGCCGAGTACACGTGCTGCCGAGCTGGTATGAGTTGCCTGGGCTGGTTTCGCTTGAGGCGGCCGCTCAAGGGAAAAATATCGTTGTGACGAGAACGGGAACTACAGCGGATTACGTCGGTGATAAAGCATTTTATTGCATACCGTGGGACGCCGACTCCATTCTCTCGGCCGTTACGGCTGCATATTACGCGCCTCCACGAGAGGGACTAGTTGAGATGGCGAGGAGCTTCCGATGGGAAGATGCCGTTCGCCGCACCGAGGAGGCGTATAGCGAGGTGTTAGGTAGAAGTATTAAACAAGCGAAGTGTCTAGGTAGTATCTCCCTGCAGCACATGCACGAGGGAACCGATGGAGTTGAGCATATGAACGCGAACAACATGAATTTTCAGGAGGTTCTCGAACGCGGTGAGGCAGCGGCGAAGAACGGAGACTTCGAGACGGCACACGAATATCTGCGCATAGCTGAAGAGATGGACCCTGCCTCTGCTCCAGCGCTTAAGGCGCGCGGAGCCGTGCTACTAGCACAAAAAAATGTTGAGGAGGCGCGCGCCTACTTCGAGCGCGCACTCGCAGTTGAGCCGCAGGACCCTAAGATTTTAACGGGCCGGGGTATGTGCGAAGTCGTCGAACAGCGACCAGAGACGGCGTTCCCGTATTTTGAGAAAGCGATCGCCATAGCGCCAGATTATTTGATCGCTGTGCATCAAATACTCGAGTGCTCCTACGCCTTATCCACATTTGAAAAAGCGCTGACAGCGCTTGAGCGCTATCTTGCGATCAAGCCAGCTGACCATGACATGCGATTTTGTTACGCCGGATGCCTATTCAAGACTGGCCAGAGCGACCGAGCGCTTGCGCAACTCGCGAATATCGTTGCCGCTCATCCATCCCATGAGGGAGCGCGGGAATTAGACGCGTTTATCAGGGCATCGATGGCAACCCGCCGTTCTACGGCCTTACAGACTGCGAGTCCGGAAGAGTCGCAGGCTTCGAGCGCTCCAGAAAACTCGAATGCTTCGCTGCGAAGTTCGTTGGATGACCTTTCTCAGACAATTAAGTCGTGGAGAGTTGATGCCCCTCGTCAGGAGGAGTCCTCCCACGCTACGACCGCACGCCATGAGCAACCTGAGCAGACAATAAATGGCCGTTCCGCCGCTGCTCAGTTGGCAGAAATTGAACAGTTGAAGCGAGATGGCGATTTCACCGGTGCGATGAGAAAACTTGAGGATGTCGTAACATTAACTGATGTGGAGCCAGCAGAGCGTGAGACAGCTCTGTGTCTTCAAGCTGAGTTCGAGGTACTGGGGGGGGACTTTCAAGGCGCTTCCAATCGGTATGATTCGATTCTTGCTGACAATCCACTCTCTGCGCGAGCGTTGTGTGGCAAGGGTGCGTTGGCCGCGGAGGCGCAGGACTGGACTCTCGCTCAGAGTTTCTTCAAAGAAGCTCTGGTAGCTGAATCAAATTGCGATATCGCTTTAGCTGGTCTTGGGCTGTGCGCGATGGTTGAAAATCGCTCTGAAGATGCCTTTACCATGTTCCAACGAGCGATGGAGGCGAACCCTGAGAATCAGAGGGCTTTACTCGGTGTTCTGCAGACTGGTTACCCTTTACGTAGGTTCACCGAGATGGAGCGTATGATATCGGCATATCTTGATCTCCATCCCGATAGCGTTGATATGCTGTATTCCCTGGCAGGGGTTCTCTTCGCGCAAGGCAAGGTCAATGAAGCTCGGCTTGAGGTCGAAAAGATCTTGGTCGTTGAGCCTGACCACGAGCACGCCCTCGAACTGCGTGGAATGATCGAGCAAAATCCTCAGACGGTAAAAGACACGGTCACC
>JAFMIS010000284.1 GCA_017853915.1 bacterium | reverse complement strand
AATTTCACCTTTCAATCGCGCACTATTCACACCTTTGAAGTATATCTGCTCTCTTGTAGTCAGTTTATGCGGAGTTGTGGGTAATAGGCAGCGCCGAGTAGGTGCGAGTCTCGCGAAAGATCTCTGAGATTTTAGCGCGAAAGCGGCTCCAGGCGGCGGTCCGCGCGAGAGCCACTACATCCACCCGCGCCGCTCCGGCTCTTAATAAGCAGTCTGCGGCCGCCGAGATCGTGGCGCCTGTTGTAATGACATCCTCGACAAGAAGGATCTTCGTACCCGTGATTCGGCGTGGGTTTCTGCAGTTAAAGAGATGGTTGAGGTTTCGTAGCCTCGCGTCGTGGTGCAGTTTTGCTTGAGGTTTGCGCTCTGGATCGTGAGCAAGAGCATGCTCGATCGGAAGCTTATGTACTTGGGAAATCAGACGCGCCATCTCGTAACAGGGATGGAAGAGGCGCTCGCGAAAAGTAGACGCAGAGGAGGGGACTGGAACGAGAAGATCCCAGTGGCAATGTGTGAATAGGGCAGGGAGCGCGTCAGCAAGCATTCTTCCACACATCCGAGTAAGGGTAATGCTGGGGCGATATTTCATCGCCTTGATGAGGTCTCGTGGGATACCCTCATATGTCCAGAGAAAACGTTGCGAATCCGGGATGGTCGCGTGCAGTCGACACGTGGGACAGGGAGAGACGCTGGGGTTTGGTGTAGGACAGAAGCAGCGCGCGCAGCGGCATGAGATGAGTGAAGAGAGCTGAGGAAGTTGTGGGGCGCAACGATGACACAGCCTGTGCCCTTTAAGGTTTCGTCCGCAGACCAGGCACTCTTTTGGTAAGAGGATCTCAAAGCATCCGGTGATCCAAGATATCGATCGTTGGCGGAGGAGGGAATGGTGGAGGAGGGAATAGTGGCTGTTCGTCATGAGCTGACGAATATTCGAAGTTTCGCGGCAAAAGTTGCTACCGGTGCCGCGTGGAAAAAAGTAAGAGAGAAAAAGGGCAAAAAAAGGCAAAAAAAACGGCCTCGTGAGAGGCCGTGAACTCCATGATGTATGCGGAATTCGCATCCCGCAACAAGCCGGAAGTTTTATTTACACACTACATTCGCCTTTCGTGGCGTGTAGAGACTGTATGTGACAGCACTCACGAGACCGCTGAGAAACGAATTCTCTGTCTCGACAGCGGACCACCCTGACGTCGAGCAGTACGCTTTGAGGTCTACCGGTTCGCTGAACTCTACTAGACCAAGCACTCCATCGTGATGCCACTCGCTCACGAGAGCCGCGTCTTTGTTGGCAACCAGTGGGCCGCCGTTGTGATAGTAAACTTTGTGGCAACCACTCGTGAGTGAGGCGAGTAATAATGCTCCCATGATGACGTAAGATTTCATAAACCATCTCCAAAAATTAAATATTTTTTTGTTGCTACGAGGTGTTTCCTCTTCGGTAGTAGATCCCAACTATTCACACCAAACTTTGGCGGTGTGCGGGGCGTAAATTCCGAGGGTAACCACCGTCAGCAGTCCATCTAGCAAGGTTGTCTGAGATTGCATCTGCGTCGGTTTCTTGCCTGAGCACACGGTTTTCGTATCTATGTGGCTCTCTCCAACCAAACCCCACAGATAAAAGTCCTGCTGTTGCTCAAAATGTGGTTTGCTCGCGACCGCGAATCCTCCGCCAGGACGACTGGTTACAGTGTAGCAACCACTAATCGCGATGGTAAGGACTGCCAGGCCTAATGCTCCGAAGTACGATACATGACTTTTCATAATTAATAGTTATCCCGAGAAGCAGTGACGATGCCACCATGGTCCCTCGTCACAGAGTCTGACCGACATTAACCAATCCTGAGTCCGGTAGGAATAGGAAAGCGGCATCGCCGCACCGCCAATCAAATAGGATGAACGTCGGTTGGGTCCTTAAAAGCCAAAGTACCTGGGATGGGGTGTGTTTCCAGACTCAAAACCCGCAGTGTAGGGTTTCACAACAATCAATTCAGTAGCCTCGCGGCAGGTTGCGTGTTGCTCACTGGGGGATAGCTGTACGCGCGTTAAGGGATATAGGCTTAAAACAACGGCGTGCCGGTCATCTCTTGTGGCTGTTGGATCCCCATCATCTTCAAGATCGTCGGCGCCACGTCACACAGCGCGCCTCCAGCACGGAGATGCACCTCGCCCGGGTAATCAACCAGGATTACAGGCACGGGATAGGTGGTGTGAGCGGTGTGGGGTGTCCCATCTTGGTAATTTATCATCTGCTCAGCGTTGCCATGGTCGGCAATAATAAGCGCCTGCCCTCCCACTGACTTGAGTGTCGTAATGATCTGACCGAGACACGCGTCTACCGTCTCTACCGCTTTGACGCCAGCCTCAACAACGCCTGTATGGCCCACCATGTCGCAATTTGCGAAGTTCACAACGATGAGACCATACTTCTTCGAGCGCAGGCCCTCGACGACGAGCTCAGCGACACCGGGAGCGCTCATTTCAGGCTTTAGATCGTAGGTTTTAACATCACGCGGTGATGGAACGAGTTGTCGATCCTCTCCCTTGTACGCCTGCTCGATTCCGCCATTAAGGAAGTATGTAACGTGAGGATACTTCTCGGTTTCGGCCACCCGCAGCTGCTTGAGCCCTGCCCGGGCAACTACCTCTCCGATGTGGTTCTTTATTTCGACCTGTGGAAAGAGGACAGGCAGGTGATACGTCGCGTCGTACTCAGTGAAACACAACACGCGTTCAGATGTCGGTAGATGGGCACTGCGCGCGAAGCCCTTAAAATCCTTGACGCACAGCGCGGCCACGATCTCTCGCATCCGATCGGCTCGAAAATTGAAGAACACAAAGCCATCGGTGGGCTCAATCGGAGCTGCTCCTAACACCGCGGGCTCGATGAATTCATCGGTCGTGCCTTTGGCGTAGGAATCCTTAATGTACTGCTCTGGATCTGATGTCTCATGGCCTTTCCCAAGCGCGATAGCGTCGTATGCTGATTGGACGCGCTCCCAGCGGTTATCGCGGTCCATGGCGTAGAATCGACCGGAGATGGTGCGAATAGCGCAGCGTGGAAGGTTCCGCAGAAAGATCGTTAGCTCCTTGAGATCGTGTTGAAAGGCGCTTGGCGAGACATCACGCCCATCACTGATGAGATGTAGTGCTATATGAGTATTAGGCACATCCTGCGCGAGTCGCGAGAGGAGAAGCTTCGCGTGCTCAAGGTGAGAGTGGACCCCCCCAACGCTGTAGAGCCCCACGACGTGAATCGTCTTCGAGTCCTTGGTGGCGGAGATAAAAGAGTTGTATTCCTTCGAAGAGTGAAGGAACGGACCCGCCAGCGCGCGACTGATCCGCAAGAGCCACTGCTCAACACATCTTCCAGCTCCGATGTTGAGGTGGCCGACCTCGGAGTTCCCCATCTGCCCCTCGGGGAGACCGACCGACTCTCCAAATGTAGTCAGGGTCTCATGGGGATAGTTGCTCCACAGGGAATCAAAGACAGGCTTCTTAGCCAAGGCGACAGCGTTTCCTTTTGGGTTTGGGTTGAGGCCGAAGCCATCGAGGATGCAAAGCACGGTAGGTGTAGTCATAGTATATCTCGTTTACGCCCTACGGAGTGGATAGCAC
>JAFMIS010000283.1 GCA_017853915.1 bacterium | reverse complement strand
AATTCCGAGGCTACGCATCGGAATTTGCAAGTGCATCCATGCACCTGCTAGCCCGAACATGGCACGTTCGCGCAATATTCGGGCTAGAGAGGCTCAAACGTTGCCGTGAAATGCCGCAGAAGGGGCGGATCGTAGGTCAGCCGCATACCACGCAGGGAACCCTTGCGCGCAACAAGCTCAGCGAGCCCCTCGAGGATATAGTCGAAGTGGCTCTGGGTATACACCCGGCGCGGAAAAGCCAAGCGAACGAGCTCCATCTGGGCTGGAACGAAGCTCCCGGCCGCGAATTTTCCGAACATCGCCGAGCCGATCTCGCACGATCGTATCCCCTCAGCCAGATACAGCTCGCACACCAGGCTCTGTCCGGGAAATTCATGTGGCGGAATATGCGGTAGGAACCTCTTGGCATCGATGTACACCGCGTGCCCACCGGCCGGCTGAACAGTGGGGATCCCGATTCTATTACACCCCTCGGCCATATATCGACTCACCGCTAAACGATACGAGAGGTATTGCTCATCCAGAACCTCCTCCAAACCAACCGCCATCGCCTCGAGGTCGCGCGCCGCTAACCCGCCATAGGTGGGAAACCCCTCCGTTAAGATAAGGAGCGCCCGCAACGACTCAATCCACTCTTTATTGTGGAGCGCTATAAAACCACCAATATTCACGAGCGCATCCTTTTTGGCGCTCATGTAACACCCATCGGCGAGAGAGAATACCTCTTGAGCTATCTCACGCACGCTGCGGTCGCGTTGAGAATCCTCGCGCAGCTTTATGAAGTAGGCGTTCTCGGCGAACCGACACGCGTCGATAATAAATGCAACGCGATGTTTTTTGTAGAGCGCCGCTACGGCGCGAATATTCTCTAACGATGCAGGCTGCCCTCCACCAGTATTATTTGTCAGGGTCATCATCCCAAAGGGCACAACCTCACGGTTGGCTGCGAGGAACGCGTCCAATCCAGCGAGATCGATATTTCCCTTAAAAGGATGCTGGGATGTGGGGTCACGCCCCTCGGCGATAACGAGGTCTACAGCCTCGCCTCCCGCGAACTCGATATTGGCGCGAGTTGTGTCAAAGTGATTATTAGACGGCACCTTCATCCCCGGCTTTACAAGGGCCTCACACAGCAATCTCTCAGCCGCTCGTCCCTGGTGCGTAGGTATAACGAATTGATGGCCTGTCAGTGCCCGCACGACGCGCTCAAATTTAGCGAAGCTACGCGATCCGGCGTACGACTCATCAGCTACCATCATGGCGGCCCACTGGTTGGCGCTCATGGCGGTGGTGCCCGAATCAGTGAGGAAATCAAAGGTAACGTGCTCAGCGCTCAGGGCGAATAGATTGTAGCCGGCCTTGTGTAGGAGCGGAGCGCGCTCGGCTCGGCTCATAATCGTAAGCGGCTCGACTGACTTTATCTTAAACGGCTCTATAATCGTGCGGTGTTGATCCATGACAAGCTTTAGCTGTTCTGTAGGAGGGGTCAGTACGATCGAATTACTTGCGACCACTATAGTTGCCCTATGCATTCGGCGCCAAGGAAAAAAGCTTCGAATGCGGAAGGCTACAGCTAGAGATATTGGAAGAACCGGTTGAGCTTCCTATCCGCCTGCTGATGTCGTCCCAACGTACCTCTGTACATCACTATGCATCGCCGATTGTGGCTCACGCTCCCTCTGAACCCCCGCCCACTTGGCACGATCAGCCTGGATACATTATCCTGAGGCCAGGAGCAGACAGATCCTCGGCGCAATCCAGCGCATTTTTTCCGATTCACGCCGTCGCTATCTTGGGCTATCGTCCCGATTATGACAGCCCAAACACTTTTTCCGATACCAGAGTCGATCGCCAACGAGTCTCATATTAACCCAGCTCGTTACGAGGAGTGGTATTCCAGATCGGTGACCGATCCCGAGTCCTTTTGGGCCGATCAGGCGCGCGAGCTCCTGGTGTGGCGCAAACCGTGGTCGCGTGTGGTCGACTGGGATTTTCATACCGCCAAGATTCGGTGGTTTGAGGGTGGGGTTCTTAACCTGAGCGAGAACTGTCTCGACCGACATCTGGAGTCCAAGGGGGACAAGGTTGCGATTATCTGGGAGGGTAACGAGCCCGGCGATAGTGAGTCGATCACCTACCGCGAGCTCCACGCGCGGGTGTGCAAAACAGCCGCTCTGCTGCGCTCGCTTGGTGTCGGTAAGGGTGATAGGGTCGCGATCTACTTGCCGATGATTCCAGAAGCGGCCGTGTGTATGTTGGCGTGCGCTCGGATCGGCGCAGTCCATACAGTTGTGTTCGCCGGGTTCTCATCAGAGGCGCTGCGCGATCGAATTAACGACTGCGGATGCAAGCTTCTTATAACTGCAAACGAGGGACTGCGCGGCAGCAAGTCGATCCCTCTTAAGGCTACCAGTGACGCGGCGGTCTCAGAGTGTCCCTCCATAGAGAGGGTTTTAGTCGTTAAGCGCACTGATACTACGTGCGAGATGAAGGACGGCCGGGATGTGTGGTATCACCAAGCTCTTCAAGCGATCAAAGCAGACGACAACTCGGCTGCTGAGCCTATGGACGCCGAGGATCCGCTGTTTATACTGTACACAAGCGGCTCAACTGGGAAGCCCAAAGGGGTTCTTCACACAACGGCCGGATACCTCCTGCAAGTTACACACACATGTCGATATGTTTTTGACCTGCAGGAAGATGACATTCATTTCTGCACGGCTGACGTTGGATGGGTGACTGGACACTCATATGTAGTGTACGGGCCACTATCAAACGGCGCGACGACTCTGATGTTCGAGTCGATCCCGACCTATCCGGATGCGGGTCGCTATTGGGATGTCGTCGCTCGGCATAGGGCTACAATCGTATACACTGCTCCAACGGCCATTCGAGCGCTCGCTAAAGAGGGGGATGACTACGTGCGTAAGCACGACCGCTCCTCTATCCGGGTTCTGGGCACTGTTGGAGAGCCGATCAACCCTGACGCCTGGCTCTGGTATCACAACGTCGTGGGCGAGGGGCGCTGCCCGATAGTCGATACGTGGTGGCAGACCGAGACCGGCGGCATCCTTATCTCACCCCTTCCGGGAGCTACCCCGACCAAGCCGGGTTCAGCCACAAAGCCACTCTTTGGTGTACAGCCGGTGTTGGTCGATGAGAACGGGAAGGAGATCCACGGAAATGGGGTTTCAGGGCGACTGTGCTTGCGTTTTCCATGGCCGGGAATGATGCGCACCGTGTACGGCGACCACGAGCGCTTCAAGCAGACCTACTTTTCGACCTATCCCGGTTACTATTTCACCGGCGATGGATGCCGGCGCGACGAGGATGGCTACTACTGGATAACCGGCCGGGTCGATGACGTACTAAACGTGGCAGGTCATCGACTAGGAACAGCCGAGGTCGAGAGCGCGATCGTTCGCTCCGGAGTTGTCGCCGAGGCAGCGGTGGTCGGTATCCCGCACGAGATAAAAGGGCAGGGCATAGCCGCCTTCTGTGTGCTTCAAGAGGGATGTAAGCCTGACGCGTCGATTATTCAGAGGATTACCGCCACCGTGCGCGAGGTCATCTCGCCGATAGCATCACCAGACTGCATTTGGTGCGTCTCGTGGCTTCCCAAGACAC